>JBCCNG010000014.1:0-18834 GCA_039025955.1 Cyanobacteria bacterium P01_C01_bin.72
AAGGCAGAGGGCAGAGGGCACACTAAGCAAAGCTTTGCCCTCTGCCTTAAAGAGATCGTCTTTGCACCTCATGAGCCTGATAACCGCTATATTTTAGATTTCAGATGGCATTCCGCTTGAAGCTAATATGTCTTTACTCAAAAGGCGGACACATAGTCCGCCTCTGAAATTTAATTATTCAGCCCATAAAATTAACGAGTTGCTTCTACCAATACCTGCTCTTTCACCGCAGTGACAGTAGTATTGCCATCCTCATCAAGATCTACTAAAGCGTTGTCACCATCTTGGACTCGACCAGAAAGAATTGCTTCGGCTAAACTATCTTCCAATAGACGCATAATCGCTCTACGTAAAGGTCTTGCACCATAGCTGGGATCGTAACCTGCTTCAATTACTTTGTCTTCAAAGGCACTAGTTACGCCGATAGTAATCTGACGCTGTTCTTCCAAGCGACTGGAGATCTCTTTAAGTAGAATACTGGCAATCTGTCTAACTTCAGATCTGGTTAACTGACGGAAGACAATGATTTCATCTAGTCGATTGATAAACTCAGGACGGAAGTAGTTTTTCAACTCCTGATTAACTAATTCCTTAACGCGGTTGTATTGCGCTTCCTCTTGATCATCAGCAAACTCAAATCCTAAACCGCTACCGCCTTTCTCAATCACTTTTGATCCAATGTTCGAGGTCATGATAATCACGGTATTTTTAAAGTTCACCGTGCGTCCTTGAGCATCAGTCAAACGTCCGTCATCCAGCATTTGCAGCATGAGGTTAAAGACATCGGGGTGAGCTTTTTCTACCTCATCAAATAGAACGATGGTGTAGGGTTGGCGGCGTACTGCTTCCGTTAGCTGTCCTCCTTCGTCATAACCCACAAATCCTGGAGGAGAACCAATAAGTTTAGAAGTGGTATGGGATTCCATGTACTCAGACATGTCAATCCGTATAATTGCTTCTTCCGAACCAAACATTTGGGTCGCTAAAGCTTTAGCCAGTTCGGTTTTACCGACACCTGTAGGACCAGAGAAAAAGAGACTGGCTATGGGGCGATTGTGATCGCCTAATCCAGAACGGGAGCGACGTAGGGCGCGAGAAACGGCTTTTACTGCTTCATCTTGACCAATCACTCTTTCATGTAAATTGTCTTCGAGGAACATTAAGGCTTCAGATTCAGTTTCCGTCATCTTCGTCACGGGCACACCTGTCCAAGCAGCAACAATTCTGGCGATCGCTTCTTCATCCACTACAGGAGTCAAAGCTTCAGGGTTAATTGTCGCTACCTCTGTTTCTGCTTCTTCTTTACTTTGTAAACAGTGGTTAAGATGAGTCCGAGAACCAGCTTCGTCAATTAAATCAATTGCTTTATCGGGCAAAAAGCGATCGGTGATATATCTTTCTGAGCTAGTTACCGCCGTGCGAATTGCTTCATCGGTATATTTGACCTTGTGGAAGTCCTCGTAGGTTTTACGCAATCCCAAGAGAATCTCAATTGCGTCTTCAACCGAAGGCTCACCCACCATGACCTTTTGGAAACGGCGTTCTAAAGCAGCATCGCGCTCAATATGCTGACGATACTCATCCAGAGTAGTACTACCAAGACACTGAATTTCTCCTCTAGCCAAAGCAGGCTTGAGCATGTTAGCTGCATCCATTGCCCCCCCCATTGCTCCAGCACCGACAATTGTATGTATCTCGTCAATTACGAGGATAATGTTGCCTGCCTGACGCACTTCGTCCACGATAGACTTAAGACGTTCTTCAAATTCACCACGAAACTTAGTTCCCGCCAGTAATGAACCCATGTCGAGACTAATTACTTCTTTATCCGCCAGTAGCGAAGAAACATCTCCTTCAACAATTCTTTGAGCTAGTCCTTCGGCGATCGCTGTTTTGCCAACTCCAGGCTCACCGACTAGGATCGGGTTATTTTTGGTACGTCTACCCAGAATTTGTACTGCTCTTTCAATCTCAGGATATCTACCCACAACAGGGTCTAATTTACCCTCCCTAGCCAAATCGGTCAGGTTAATACTAAATTCTTTGAGCTTGGTTTGCTTTTCTTTGCCCCCACCAAAACCGAAGGGATTACCTTTACTACCAGCAGCCACTACCTCTGCTTCTCCTAGCTTCTTGATTAAATCGGTTCTTAACTGTCTGAGATTGACATTTTGTTTGGTCAACAGTTTGACTGCCATGTTGTCAGTCTGCTTGATCATCGCCAGCAAAATATGCTCTGGGCTAATAAAATTACTCTTAAGCTGACGAGCTTCATTAAAAGCCTGTTCTAAGATTCGTTTCGCTTTAGGAGTAAAGGGAATGTTAGCAGGAATAAACCCCGAACCTTTCCCGACTATTTCAATCGCTAACTCTCTAGTTCGCTCTAAATTGATCTTTAGGTTTGCTAATAATTCTGCTGCTGTTGATGTACCCTCCCCAATCACTCCCAATAAAATATGTTCTGTTCCCACCAGATTATGACCTGTATTGCGGGCTTCCTCTTGAGCAAGGACAACATTTTTTATCGCTTTTTCATTGAAGTATTCAAACATGGTTTAAACAACTCCTCTCGCTTATTAAATTAATATTTCTTTATCTTCACTTACTTAATTTATCGTTTCTGACTGGCAAGATGTAGTGGTAAAAGCCGTAATTTTTCATATTTCGGATGCCAATCTCTAAAATCTACAGTCAGGAATAGGTCTCATGATTGACGAAGGTTATATCAAGTATCAGTGCTATTGGCAGCAGGGAAAGGCGATCGCCGAATCAGATATTCTGGAACTAAATCGCTGGCGTCAACGACTATATCAACTGGGAGTGATCGGCGAATACGACAACGGCATCGGTTTTGGTAATCTCAGCACTCGGATCGCTAATTCCCGACAAATGATTATTTCTGGTACACAAACAGGAGGTATTCCTAATTTAGCAGCACAGCACTACAGCAAAGTTACCGACTATAGCTGGCAAGAAAATTATGTCACTTGTCAGGGATTAGTCAAAGCTTCGTCCGAAGCTCTCACCCACGCAGCAATCTATCAGGCACTACCTGAAGTTAGGGCAGTTATACATATTCATCACCTAGCTTTATGGTCGCAGCTACTGAATCAAGTTCCCACTACAGATTCAGACATTGCTTACGGTACCCCAGAAATGGCGGACGAAATCATTCGGCTGTGTCAACTCCCGACCACCAAGACACAAAGAATTATCGCCATGAGTGGTCATGAATCAGGAATCTTGACTTGGGGACATGATTTGGATCAAGCTGGTGAAGCTTTAATGAAGTACCTCGTCACTGTTTGATTTGATCGATTAATCTAAAGCAAGAATATTTCGTATCCTGACTAAACATTGTTTTTGTAATTTTATTTACAACAAGACAACAAGTAGTAACCCGATTCAAATCACAGAATAACCCAAATTGACTTATCAATACTGGCAGAAAAACCGTCTAATCATTTTACCTATCCTCAGCGTTGTCAGTTGTTTGCTCAGCATTACTTTTAGTCCCATGGTCAATGCCAAACTATTTGATGGACCAGTAGATCGGCTGCCTCTAGAACAGCGAGTTTCCCTGAAGCGGGGCGAGTTGGTTTTTACGGGTGAGGATGGCAATTATGTCTCTCGCCTCCTGATTACAACCTCATTGGATAATGCTTGGCAGGTTTTAACTGATTATGAAAATTTTGCTAATTTTCTCCCTGGAGTTGCCAGCAGCGAATTAATTGAAAGCAGTGGAGATCGCAAAGTCTTTGAACAGATCAATAAAATTAAAACTCTAATTTTTAGTGTTGAATCCAGAGTCCAGGTAGCAACTACCGAAAGCTATCCTGATCAAATCGCTTTTACGGCGATTGATGGCGACTTAGAAACTATGGATGGGACATGGATTTTAGAAGCTGTTTCTCCCTATCCAAGCGCCCCACCAAACCAAGTTTTACTAAC
This sequence comes from Cyanobacteria bacterium P01_C01_bin.72, assembly GCA_039025955.1. Lineage (GTDB taxonomy): Bacteria > Cyanobacteriota > Cyanobacteriia > Cyanobacteriales > Xenococcaceae > Waterburya. The sequence continues at coordinate 3,952 of JBCCNG010000014.1, forward strand.
CCACAAGGTAATGGTTAAACCTGCCCAAGCGCCGAGCAAGGGGATTTTTTTTAATATTTACGAAGATCGTCTACAGAAGACCCTCGAAGCAATTAAAGCCGAAACCGAACGGCGTTTCCGATAACTGCTAGTAACGGTAAGATGAAGGTCTATGTCCCTCACCCTAGTCCTCATCTTGACGAGCAAATAGATTAGCTCATCCTCTGTAGTGATGGTAATGTTATTCTACTTGTTCCCCACTTTGTTCTTGATTTCGAGGAGTTCGTCCGTAAAGATAGGTAAGGTGTTTCAGGCGACCACTCAGCTCATCGTTAAACGCTTCGGCGCGACAGCGCCAGTTCCAGTTACCTGTCGGTTGGGAAGGAGTATTCATTTTGGCATCTGTACCCAAGCCCAAGATGTCTTGGAAAGGCAGCACTACTGTCTTGCCGACAGAACTTAAAGCGAGGCGAATCATTGCCCAGTGGATGCCGTCTTCTCCTACGCAGCCTAAGTAATCGGTGACATTAGCCTGAGCTTCAGGCGATCGCTCGTAAAACCAGCCCACGGTAGTGTTGTTATCGTGAGTTCCTGTATATACCACACAGTTATGATTGCTATAGTTGTAGGGTAGGAAACCATTGGCGCGATTATCATCGAAGGCAAACTGTAAGATCTTCATGCCAGGGAAGTTAAACTTGTCCCTTAGAGCCTCTACTTCAGGAGTAATTACACCTAAATCTTCGGCAACAATTGGCAGCTTCCCAAGCTGTTGATTGAGCAACTGGAAAAATTCATCCCCAGGGGCTTCTAACCAAGTGCCATTCATGGCAGTCTTTTCTCCTTGAGGCACTGCCCAGTATGCCTGAAAACCTCTAAAATGATCGATGCGAATGATATCGACATATTCGAGAATGGCTTCGACTCTTCTGATCCACCAGTGGAAATCCGTCTTCTTCAATTCTTCCCAGTTATAGACAGGATTGCCCCATAGCTGCCCTGTCTCACTAAAATAATCGGGCGGAACACCAGCCATAAGCGCTGCTTCTCCCGTTTTGGGATCAAGACAAAATATATCTGGATGCGCCCAGACATCAACGCTGTCATGAGCGACATAAATCGGAATATCACCGAAAAGCTGAATTCCTTTTTGGTTAGCATAGCGCCGCAGATTTTGCCATTGACGGTAAAACTGAAACTGAACAAACTTATGAAAGAAAATTTCGTCTGCTAGCTCAACTGCCCATTTTGCCATTGCCTTGGGTTGACGAGAGGCAATATCAGCCGACCACTGATTCCAACTTTTACCACCATGTGCCTCTTTCAGAGACATAAACAGGGCATAGTCACTCAGCCAGTCATTATATCGATTGCAAAAGCGAGCCAGTTCGTCTTTATCTTTAGTCGATGCCGCTGTCTTAAAGCGATCGCTTGCCTGACGCAGTAGAGGCATTTTTGCCTCAATTACCCCTGAAAAATCTACCTGATCCAGAGGAAAATCGGGAACCCGGTCTATTTCCTCGGAGGTCAACAAATCTTGTTGCTGAAGAATCGCCGGACTAATTAATAGCGGATTTCCTGCCAAAGCAGAATAAGATAGATAGGGAGAGTTGCCATAACCTGTTGGTCCAATGGGCAGTATTTGCCATATTTGCTGGTCACTATCTGCCAAAAAATCGACAAATCGATAGGCATTCTCGCCCAAATCGCCAACCCCGAAACGGCTAGGCAGAGAAGTGGGATGAAGTAATACGCCGCTAGCGCGAAAATCTAACATTTATTATAGATAAAATAAGCGTGATTTTTGTTTTTATGCTCCTGTCACAGATTACTCTGGGCGTAAAGCGAAGCTTTACTAGTTGTCGGAGACGACGATCTAAGCCGTAAGGCTTTGCAGACGACAGAGCCTACTATGACCGTTGGTGAAACCATAGCTTTTTCAAGGCTTTGGAAGCTGTCTACTTTACAAAAGTTTGGATAACGTTATCTAGCATTGTTTAACAAATTCCTTCTCAGATGTAGTCGATTTTTGGTAGCGTAATATATCAGGAAAAAAGAACCCATTAAAAACTTTATTTAAAGATTTGCCTTTGGCTATCTTGATTTAGGAGAATCAAACAATGACTATTTTATTTCAATTGTCCTTAGCAGCCCTAGTGCTATTTTCTTTTGTGATGGTAATCGGTGTTCCCGTTGCCTATGCTTCTCCCCAAAACTGGGAGCAGTCCAAATCTTTGATTTATGTTGGCTCAGGAATCTGGACAGTTTTAGTTATCGCTGTGGCAGTGCTAAACTTCTTTGTAATTTAGATAGCCAAGTGTTGCTCAATTATAAAGCAAAATAGCGATCGCTCTTTGGTCAGGCGATCGCCCTTTGTTTTGACCGATAAGTTTATCGATTTTTACCGTACGAAATTTTAGAATTTATGGCTGTTTTTGAAGGGACGTTTACAGGAGATCTATCAAATCTACGTCTAGCGATCGTTATTGGTCGTTTTAATGATTTGGTCACAGAAAAACTTATTTCTGGCTGTCAAGATTGCTTGAAACGCCACGGCATTGATATTGAACCCGATAGCGGTCAGGTAGATTATGTCTGGGTGCCAGGTAGCTACGAAATTGCTATGGTTTCCCGCCAATTGGCTTTCTCTGGTCGCTACAATGCGATAATCTGCTTAGGAGCAGTGATTCGGGGACAAACTCCTCATTTTGACTATGTTTCCTCAGAAGCTGCCAAAGGTGTAGCCGCCGCCAGTTTTCAGTCTGGTGTACCTGTTATTTTCGGAGTACTCACGGTAGATACAATGCAGCAGGCATTAGAGCGGGCAGGAATTAAAAGTAATTTGGGCTGGAATTATGCTTTGAATGCTCTAGAAATGGCTAGCTTAATGCAGCAAGTTAATAGTCAGCCTCTATCTACTGCTCAAGCCAATCTCCCTCCTGGTAACGAAACTATGGCTCTACCCAAAGTTGCAGGACAAGTAGGAATGAGGGATGAGGGATAAAGTCTGAGGGATGAAAGATAAAGTCTGAGGGATGAAAGATGTTGACATACTATTCGACCTGAAAGTAGGTGGATTTTAGGATACCGACTTAGCTTGCAATTTACAAGCGTCTTACGGATACTCTCAAGACACGAAAAATGCCCTCACCAGTTAAGGAATTTTAAGCAACAAGATTAGTTTTCTTGCTTGCAGTCTTCTATTTAGCCAGATTAAGTCGCGCCGACGAATTTTGGTTAGCGCGGCGAAAGATAAGAATCGATGCTCCCCAGGTGATTAGATAGTTCAACCACACTCAGTCAGATAGATACAGATATTATCAAAGCGCATATTTTAATTTATGGTGGCATATTAGAGATCTTGCTAGGTGATTCTCTACAGCAGCTTGGGTAGCAGGTATTTCTAATCAAACAAAACGTATTACAAGATAGAGAGCAGGAATGGAATATTTCCCGTAATGAGCTACAGGCGTTGAGCGATTTAGAACTATTAACGCCAGCAGAATTATATAAAGAGTACAAGAAAGCAGAAATTTAGCTCCAGAAGTGTCGGGAGAAGAAGGAGAAGAATATAATTTTAATTTCCGACAACCTATAATAACTATCGCCGTCATTTAAACAGTCAATTTTTAAGCCGACGAATTGAAAATATTAGTACTCCGAATCGGATAGATCTTATGAAGCAGATCGAAAGACAAGGTGGTCTACGTAAAGTACTGTTCGGCTGGTTGGCTAGTGCGATCGCAATCTCTATGGGTGCACCTTTTTAGTTTGAATTACTAGAAAAAGTCATAAATGTTCGTAATACAGGAAAACCAATTACTAAAAAATAAACCACCAAAAGGCTAGGCAAGAAAAGTATCTCAGGTGTTTATGTGGCGCTCGCTCTTAAGATAGCGAAGTTACGCAAAAATTTTTTCATGGGTATTGCCAATAAAAGGTAAAGTGATCGCTCTAACCCTGGTTTTCTTTTGTCTTAATTTTCTTGTCAGGGAATGAGGATCTATATTGGTCGTGGGTACTGCATCCTGATTTAATAGAGATCTATCTGCTTTCTGGTTAATATATGTCCCATCCCCTCTACGTAGCTTTTGTTTGGCATCAACATCAACCTTTATATAAATCAAGAGAAGCGGACTCGGATGCTTGGGGACAGTATCGTTTGCCTTGGGTCAGACTCCATGGCACTAAAGATTATTTAGACCTAGTTTTAATGCTAGAGCGTTATCCGCAGCTACACCAAACGGTGAATCTAGTGCCTTCTTTGATGTTGCAGCTTGAAGATTATGCTGAAGGGGAAGCGATTGATCCCTATTTGGCTCTAGCTTTAACTCCCGAAGCGCAGTTAAAACCAGAGGATAAACGCTATATCATCCAGCACTTTTTTGACGGTTATTTTCACACCTTAGTTGAACCCCATCCTCGCTATGCGCAACTATATCATCAGCGTCAGGATCAAGGTGCTGCCTGGTGTCTGGAAAACTGGCGCGACAACGACTATAGCGATTTGCTCGCCTGGCATAATTTAGCCTGGATCGACCCATTATTTTGGGATGATGCCGATATTGCAGCATGGCTCAAGCAGGGTAAAGATTTTACTTTAAGCGATCGCCAGAGAATTTATTCTAAGCAGCGGGAAATTATTAAGCGTATTATTCCCCAGCATAAGCGGATGCAGGATCGGGGACAGCTAGAGATTATGACCACTCCCTATACTCACCCGATTTTGCCCTTACTAGCAGATACAGACGCGGGACGAGTAGCTGTACCCAATATGCCTCTTCCCCACAGCCGTTTTCAGTGGACAGAAGATATTCCCCGCCATCTAAGTATTGCCTGGGAAATGTATTGCGATCGCTTTGAACAAGAGCCTTTTGGTTTATGGCCTTCCGAGCAGTCAGTTAGCCCCACCATTTTGCCCTATATTAGCCACCAAGGATTCAAATGGATTTGTTCGGATGAAGCAGTTTTAGGTCACAGTATTCAGCATTTTTTCCATCGCGATGAAGCAGGAAATGTTTCTGAACCTGAGTTACTATATCGTCCCTATCGCCTAGAAACTGAACACGGAGATCTGGCGATCGTTTTTCGCGATCACCGACTATCAGACTTGATTGGCTTTACCTATAGCGGCATGAATCCTCGCAACGCCGCTGCGGATTTAATCGGACACCTAGAGGCGATTGCTCGTTCCCTTAAATCCCGTCAAGATAACCCTGACACTGCACTACAACAGCCCTGGCTGGTGACAATTGCTCTCGATGGTGAAAACTGTTGGGAATATTATCCCCGTGACGGCATTCCCTTTTTGGAGGCGCTGTATGCCAGACTCAGCCGTGATCAAGATATCAAACTGGTAACAGTTAAGGAATTTATTCAGCAGTTTCCGCCGACGGCGACAATCCCTGGCCAGCAGCTACATAGCGGCTCCTGGGTAGACGGTAGTTTTACCACCTGGATTGGCGATCCCGTGAAAAATCGCGCCTGGGATTTATTGACTGCGGCTAGAGAAACTTTAGCTCGACATCCAGAGGCAACGGAAGAAGCTAATCCTGAAGTTTGGGAAGCATTGTACGCAGCGGAGGGTTCAGACTGGTTTTGGTGGTTTGGAGAAGGACATTCTTCTAATCAAGATGAAATGTTCGATCAGCTATTTCGAGAACATTTGGCGGCTATTTATCATGCTCTCAATGAGCCCGTGCCCAAAAACCTCTATCAGCCTGTTGATAAACACGAAGCAAAAGGAGATCGCCATCCTCAAAGTTTTATTCATCCCATTATCAACGGTGTTGGTGACGAACAAGATTGGGATCGAGCGGGCAGGATTGAAATCGGCGGCGCACGGGGTACAATGCACCAAAGCAGTGATGTACAACGCTTATTTTACGGTTGGGATCACCGCAATTTTTATCTGAGACTGGACTTTAAAGCAGGAGTCAAGCCCGGGAAAGATATTCCTGGCGAGCTACATTTACTCTGGTACTATCCAGGTGTGATTAACCACAACAGTCCCGCACCCATTGCTAGTTTGCCCGATGAAGCTCCCCTAAACTATTATTTTCATCATCATTTAGGGATTAACTTAATTACCGATTCAGTCTGGCTACAGGAGTCTCATAATCATGGTCAATGGCAGATGCGCTCCTGTCGTGCTGAGGCTGTTTTTGCTCAATGCTTAGAAATTGCCGTACCTTGGGCTGATTTGCACATCGAACCAGATTATTGCTTAGACATTCTGGCAATCTTTGCTGATCATGGAGAATTTCGCAGCTTTGTGCCTGAAAATAAATTCATCCGACTGCAAGCACCTTAAAATTTGATTTCACTAATCTTAATTTATTCAATTCTCATGTTCCCCTAATTGCCCGTCTCTATTATTTAATAATTCGGTTCTACTAGTTAAAAGAATGACGAATTATGAATAAACGCATACAGACAAAATTATCCTGGCAAAAGGCTTTGGGAGCTTTAGTTATTTTTTCGGGGACAATCGGCGGCATGGAATCTCTACCCGCCGGTGCGGCTTCTGTGCCTAATCAAGATAGTAGAGACTCTTCGGACGTTGCTCTGCTAGAAGGGGTTCAAGAACATACTCTAGACAGGAATCTCAGTTTTGCTGATGGCTCATCATTGATAATCGCCAATGACCATTATCATCATGGGCGCAGACACAGCAGAGGTTTTGTGCGGAAAAGGTTTGGCAGGAGACATCGGCGTGGTCGTAGATTCCACGGTCGTCATCGCCGACATCACGGACATCACGGAAGATTTGGAGGTTTTAGAAAATTCAAAAAAATCTTTTAAACCGTGTATAGTTTGAGGTTGGGGTACGGCGAAATAAATTCGCCTTGTACAACCACGCTGTTGAAACCCATAGTTCAGAAGTTAACTGTTCGAGGCACTGGAGATTGGGGATTGGAGATTATGACTAGAGACTGAGAAAACTATGTTGCTTATAGATAAAAACTACTGTTTTCTATGTGAAAGCGATTTAAATTAGCAAATCAAATTAGGCTAATTCATTAAGGTTTAAACGGATATTTTGCGCTTGACGAGGGAAATTGGCAGATTGACTGCTTTTTTCTCTAGTCTTTGAGGTGAAAGTTTTAAGTTATGCAGATCAGGCATTTCTTGCCAACACTGACGGCAAAACCAATACTCACGGCGATCGCTAAAATGATGCAGTAGGGTATTATTACAGCAGGGACAGACGACTAGAATACTCATGACTACTTAAGCTAGACAAACAAAATTTTACAGCTCGAAAGGTTTCAACAACACTTTTCTGCTCATCTTCAACAATAGAATTACAACATGAAGACTACATGAGATTTTTGATCCCAATTCTCGAAACTAGCTGTATGGATAAAAAAAATCGCGCCTAGTGACACTAGATGCGAATCTTTCATTGAATTAGTAACTAATTTGAGTCTTGATAAATAATGGGCGTTGCTAAATCATGGGATAATTGTCGCGATTATTGCTGGTCGCTAACGTTAATTTAGAAACTGATAGCGCGTAAGGCAAAGCCTTACCAGTCGTCGAAGACGACGATCTGCGCGAATGCGCTGCGCTGATAGCTACTCTCTCAGATCGATTTTCTTATCCCGAAGTTACTGGTTAGCTACAACTGCTTGTTGAACTGTTTGCACTACTCGATCTTCTACTTCTTGAGGTAGAGGAATATACCCTAGCTGTACAGCATATTCATCGCCACTGGTGAAAGCCCAATCAATCACCTCTTGTAAAGCCTGTGCTGTAGTAGGATCATCGTACTCAGGGTATAGTAGCAACCAAGTTAAGCCAGCAATAGGGTAGGCTTCAGGGTTAGCAGGGTCGGGTACAGTTAAGCCAAAATCTTCAGGGATTGTTTCTCCTTCAAACACTAAAGAAGCGGCTTCGGGGGAAGGTTCAATGATGTTACCTGACGCATTTTCGATCGCCGCTGCGGAAATACCATTCTCTCTGGCATAAGCAAACTCAACATAGCCAATACCGCCTTCAGTTTGGGCAACTTGAGCCGCAATACCTTCGTTACCTTTAGCCCCAATACCAGTAGGCCATTCTACAGTTTTGTTTGCTCCACCTTCCCAAGTAGGACAAGCAGCAGAGATGTGGTTGGTGAACAAGAAAGTAGTACCACTACCGTCAGAACGGTGAATCCAAGAGATAGGAATATTGGGAAGAGATATCCCAGGATTGGCTTCAGCGATCGCTGTATCGTCCCAGGATGTTATTTCGCCGTTAACAATTCCACAGTAGGTTTCGCGGGGTAGTTCTAGGCTGTCTACACCAGGCAGATTGTAGGCGAAAACGACGCTACCAGCAGTCATGGGAACTTGGATTGGTGCTGCACCGTAAGTTTCTTCAAAAGTTGCTTTTTCTTCATCAGAGAGAGGCTTGTCCGATGCACCAAAGTCTACTGTACCTTGGAGATATTGTTCTACACCAGCACCACTACCTACAGACTGATAGCTAATTTCTACACCAGGATTTTGCTTGTTATATTCAGAAAACCAGCGTTGGTACAGAGGAGCAGGAAAAGATGCTCCCGCACCTGTCAAACTAGCTTCAAGACCAGAATCTTGAGCGTTAGCAGCAGGAGTCAATACATGAGAATTATTAGTTAAATCAATACTTTGGGCAAATAATCCTAAAGAAAGGACAGAAACTGCCGATAAACAGAATCTTTTTGTAGTTTTAGATGTCATTTAATCTAGAGATTTTGATTAATTTTGCTTTCTCAAGATTAAACAATATGGGATTTAGGTAAAGGGAAATTTAAGACGTAGTTATATTTACCTAAAATTTTTGTTACTTTTTGGGTAAGCCTTTGTCATGGAATAAGTTTTAACACGAATGGTTCATGAGATCAAGTTAATTTAATAAATTAACTAAATTAATGTAATAAAAATGGGGATAAAGGTAAAACCTTATCCCCAAAGTATTTTCTTTTATCTGTTCAATTAAATTAGCGATCGCGTAAACAAATTCTTTTTAGTCTGAAATTCTCGAAATTTACTTTGATAGCTCGTTGGGAAAAGAAAGTCATCACTATGACCAGCGGACCGGGGAAGAGCTAAACCTTAGAGTAGGTCAAAGTCTCTGTTTTTCTTAAAATCTTGGGCAACATCTGGGTCTATTTGAGCAAAAGGCTGACTATTGATTCTGATAATTCCCGTGCTTCTGTCAATACCAAAACTATCTCCTGAAACAACACCATTGACTTGCAGAGTATCTATTCCAGGTTCAAAACCTTCAATCTGAATAATTTCTCCAGAAGTAAGGGCTTCATCTCGATCAAAAGCGAAGACATCTTCTACGCCATCAGTGCCGACAAAATCTCCGTCATCACCTCCGTCATCACCTCCGTCATCACCTCCGTCATCACTGCCAAAGATGCCTGAACCGTCAAAAATCAGATCGTCAAAATCTAGCTGGTTGTCTCCCAAGGGTAACTCAATACCGATTTGAGCGAAAGCTCGACCATTAAGGCTCAGAATTCCTGAACTTCGATTGTAGTCAACGTTATCACCCTGCTTTAAGTCAAGAATTCCCAATGAGTCTTCAGTAGGATCGAAGTCGGGGAGTTGATCAATTCCTTCTCCAGCCAAAATTGACTCTCGATCAAAAATAAAGTGATCAGCACCTTCTCCCCCAATCAGAGTATCCGGACCTGGACCACCAATCAAAGTATCATTCCCGCCAAGACCTTCAATTGTGTCATTGCCAGCTAGTCCAGCTAGAATGTCATCTTCTTCTCCACCGATAATCAAGTCATTCTCATCTGAACCGTTTAAACGATTCACCTGGTCTTCAAAACCTTGGATATCCAATCCCCCCGCAGCATTTCCTACTGAGGAAAAGGGAGCTGTTGCATTTACTATTGTTGACATAAGTGTTTCAATTTCCTGATATTTTAGGTAAATTTACTGGTATATTAGGGCAAAACTCGTCTAAAGATAGTAATTAAAAGCTTATTTTCGTATTCTTTTATAGTTTTCACATTTATGCATAAGCATCTTTTATATTATTCGTAGATAATCTAAAGTTTTAGGTAAGGTTAAAGCTTTTCCCAGATGGCGATCGCCGTCTCGTACCGAAAAAAAAGACGGATAGTTTAACCCGTCTTTGAGCAATAAAGAGCAAAAATTGCTTATTTTGGCTCTAATTATCGATAGTTTTTCAATGATGCTACTGATTACTACTTATTTTTTAGTCAGATTGGTCAAAACCTGATTTGAACGTTCGACAAAAGCTTTCATTCCGTCTGCATCAAAGGCTTTTTGCGACATTAACGCCAGGTCATAGATATGGTTGCACATCAAATTAACCATGGAGTTGGCATCGTCGCCGCTCTGGATAATTGTACTTTTATTTAGCTCTAACAGATTTTGAATTAGCGGATGGGCGGTGTTGATCATCAACACGTGATCTTCAGGAAATGCCATGGCTTTTTCTTGCATCAAGGCTGCCATTTCCTGCATCCGTCGCATTGCTTCAGGTAACAAGACCATTGCTGGGGGAGTCCCTTGGGGATCGTCTGACTTGATAGCTTGAGTTTTGATGTTAACTCTAGGCTTATTGAGAGCTTTCTCAAATAGTTCCTTGATTGATTCGCTGCGGGTTTTATTGGTAGTAGGATCAACAATTTCTTGTGCTTTGTCTTGCTCAACTAGATTCTCATCTAGCTCTGAGTCTACCCGGGCAAACTTGACCTCAGAATATTCTCTTTCCAGAAAAGGAATAAAGTAGTTAGCATCGATAAAGGAATCGAGGAAGAGAACTTCTAAACCCTGATTTTTATAGAGTTCAACAAAAGTATTTTGGGTACTGGGATCGCTACAGTAGTAAACCTGATTCTCTCGCTGCTCTTTATTACGTTCTAAATACTCTTGCAGAGTAGTGTAGGGTTCAGTAGAGGCATTGGCATTTTGGTTGTTATCAACGCTAGACCAAGCATCATCTTCCGCAGTCTGTACCTCCACTTGGGGAGTTTCTGCCACTGCTGCTGGCTCAGGCTGATAGGTCGTGCGATAGATGATTAGATCTTCTACCTGTTTCTTAAACTTCTCATCTCTGATCGCGCCGTATTTAACAAACGTGCCGACATCAGACCAGGAACTAATATACTTGCTGCGGTCTTCATTATAAAGAGACTTGAGGCGGCTACCAATTTTCTTGGTAATAAAGTCGGAAATACGGCGGACAGTGCGATCATTGGTTAAGGCACTCCGAGAGACGTTGAGGGGAATATCGGGACTGTCAATTACCCCTTGTAAAGGCATGAGAAACTCGGGAATAATCGCCTCACAGTGCTTACTGACAAATACTTGGTTACAGTAAAGCTGAATTTGTCCCTTAGAAAAATCTACGTCTGGCTTTAACTTAGGGAAATAGAGAATACCGTTAAGTAAGAAAGGATAGTCGGTATTGAGGTGTACCCAGAGTAGGGGATCTTCCTGAAAAGGATAGAGATAGCGATAAAACTCCAGATAGTCTTCATCAGTCAAGTCGCGAGGCGATTTTTTCCATAGTGCATCCTGCTTATTGATTTGTTCGTTATCGAGAACAATCTTCACGGGCATGAAGTCACAGTAGGTTTTAACTAGCTGTCTGACTCTTTGGGGTTCAGCATACTCTACTTCATCGTCGAGCAAAGTGAGTGTAATGGTCGTACCAACGGTAGTGCGATCGCTTTCTGTTAATTCAAATTCGGGCGAACCATCACAAGACCAATGTACCGCAGTTGCCCCTTCCTTAAAAGAAAGAGTGTCAATTTCTACTTTCTCCGCCACCATAAATGCCGAATAAAAGCCTAGTCCAAAATGACCAATTAAATCGTTAGCATCTTTTTCATACTTCTTGATGAAGTCTTCCGCGCTAGAAAAAGCAACCTGATTAATATATTTTTTTATTTCCTCTACCGTCATGCCAATACCGTTATCGGACACAGATAGAGTTTTTTTCGTTTTGTCTACAGCCAGCTTAACTTCAGGTTCACCAATCTCCCCCTGCATTTCTCCTGCTAGGGAAGCCATTTTTAGTTTGGAGATTGCATCCACAGAGTTAGAGATTAATTCCCGTAAGAAGATTTCGTGGTCTGTATAGAGAGACTTCTTAATAATGGGAAAGATATTCTCGGTATGGATCGAAATATTGCCTTTTTCAAGTACAGCCATATTGGTAAATACAGTCTCAGTCGTATACTACTTTGCTATTAATATTGTCTGATCGCTTTCACAAAAACGTTCTAGGATACCCCACCTGGCAGGATGCGGATTACCCTACCTGTGAAGGGAAGCGTAGTTGTTTTAATTGTGTTTCAATTACATCTAGATATATCGACCTGGAGAAATTATCAAGGCGATTGTTGTTCAAAAACTACTCACGACAAATTGCGCCATCACCGACAGGTAAACAGACACGAAAACAAGTTTCTCCTGGTTGAGAAAAACAGCGAATATCTCCTTGATGCTCTACTACCACTACGCGAAAAACTGTACTCAGACCAATTCCTGTCCCTCGACCTACTTCTTTGGTCGTGAAAAATGGCTCAAAAATTCTTTTTTGAACTTCGGGAGGAATTCCCTTACCGTTATCGATAATTTCTACCATCACGTGGTCTTTTATTTTAGAAGTTCGTATGGATATTTTCCCCCGATGGGAGACGGCATCAATCGCATTGTCGATTAGATTAGACCACACCTGATTTAAAGCTGCTCCATTACCACAGACGTAAGGTAGTCTTTCACTGTAGTTGCGCTCAACTATAATTTGATTTTTCTTTAGTTTGTAGCTCAAAATAGTTAAAGTGCTTTCAATACCCTGGTGAACATCGATACTATTTTGTTTAGCCATGGCGCGATCAAGATAGGCATAACTTTTCACCGTATCAATTAATTCGCTAATTCGCTTAACGCCGTGGCTGAGAATATTGAGTAGACTAGCCTCGGTCAGCATAGCTTCCAAAAGATTCACCAGCTCTTTGAAGACCGCTGGTTCTATCCCCACACCGATTGCTTCTAGCTGCTGGGGTGTAATGTCGGCAAAAAGTAAGGTAGATGCTAGCTTCCAGGCATTGCTAAAACCTTGATTTTCCAACCAAGCAGTTAGACGATCTTCTAAATCCATCTGCGCTATAGGATCAGGACGACAATCACTACAGACAGAGCCATTAGCGTATAGTAAGGTTTTGTACTGCAATTCCTGAAAAACTTTAATTTGCTGAGGGTTTAAATGCTGCTGAATTGAGTTGAACAGCTTCCCATAGCGCTCAGTGGAGGTAGACTGAAGCTGACTAACTGCTCGTTGAGCAGCAGAAGCAGGGTTATTTAGTTCGTGAGCCAGACCTGCCGCCACAGTCCCTAGAGCGACAAACTTATCGTGGCTTTGAGCAATGACGTTATATTCTTGAGTTCGGCGAGCCATATAGTCGAGGACTACTTTTCTGATGGAGGGAAATAACCCCAACATGCGCCAAAAACTATCTTTATCGAAAGAATAGACACAGCTATGGCGAATTGCCGAACCGCTGTAGGGATGGATCATTTCTCCCGCTAAAGCAATTTCTCCAAAAAAGCTGTCTCGTCCGTAGGTCGCTAAAATCAGCTCTTGGTTTTTAGTTTTCCGCGATACTTTAATTGCGCCTTTCGTAACAATATAAAAATGCTCAACGTAATCTCCCTGTTTGAACAGCGTTTCGCCACGCTGAAAACAGATTTCCGTACCCGTGGTTAATAGTTCGGTGCGTTCTTTAACAGCCAATTCACTAAATAGTGTAATCGCATTTAACATCTCATTTGCCTAATTTACGATAATCCTATGTGGTTATTCAGATAGCCACGGTAGATTTTTTGGATGCTGAAAAACTTGTTTAAGATAGCGAAGCAAGATACGGATGACATAGCTGAGGCGAATCTGATAACAGAGCTACGGTAGACATCGGCGATCGCTAATATACCGGGAATACAAGTTGCAAACTGAAGGGGAGAGGGTCTTAAATCCCAAGCAGAATGGTTTAGTCGAACCAAATCTCGACTCAGCAAAATGTAGCTATGGCGATCGCCAGTAATGAGGTTTTGTAGCCAGCCTATGCTGGACTTCTCCCCAATAAAGAGTAAAGAGGCATTGGTCTTGAAAGTCCTCAACACTGAAAACAGCACCTCATAGCCAGCACTGTACCGCGATCGCAAACCTCTAATAACGGTACGCAATGACTCTAGATCCTCATTTTCTAAGACTATTAAGGGCTGCTTATTCATAAAATCTCCCCGATAGATACTCAAAATCCGAGTCACGCTATCTAAGTGCTATGACTATTAAGTATTAGGTAAAAGTAATTAAACTTTTGCTCTAGAAAATAATGTCTATAATTAGCTTCGGGTTAATCCCAGACAGATATCTCGTGAGGTCAACGATATTGAAATATCGAAACTGAAAGCGCTGTTAATCTGTCGATAATATCAACAGATTAACATACCACAAGTTATCTTCAAGACTCATTATTCTAGTTATTTACTTAATCTTTATTTAACAATATCTAGGCAATCAAAATCTATATTCGTTTAGGATTTTAGCTAAAAAGATAAGAGCAATTATCTTGAGGATTCCAATAGCAGACACAAAAAGTTTAAGATATACAAAACAAGCTGATGAATCAAAGAAATATGTTGTATACATAGTAGTATAAACCTAGAATCAATTATGGTATTTTTCGACCAGCTTTCCTATACTAACTGTATTTCCAGTGTTTCACTCTCAAGAAAAATAAGCAAATAATTGGTCGGCTTCAAGACTTTTTTCGCTAAGCCCAGAGTAAGACAATTATTCAGTGGCAGATTACGATTTCATCGCCCTATCTATATCATATTCTGCATTTCTATTCTGGAGCATCCCGTTTTA
>JBCCNG010000015.1:0-18755 GCA_039025955.1 Cyanobacteria bacterium P01_C01_bin.72
AAACATTCCTAGACCATTAATAATCATTGCCTTAACTGCTACACCAGGAGTTACTTTCTGACGATGATGTTTCCCGACTAGCTCATTGATTTTTTCTACCAGTCCGATCTCATCAATAATTCCTGCAATAATCCCGTAATGGTTTAGGTCTTTTACTTGAATTTCTGCTGTAGATGGTTTCATATTTCTAAAAATACCATCAACTTTCGATTTAACTGCGCAATGTCAGGTACAACTGATATGCGTAAGCGCCCCAGGGTGCAAAGCATTCCTTTAGGGACAACATTAGCTTTTGATACTTACTGCGTAAGGTCAGTTACTTAATTAGTCTGAGCTGTTAAAGAAATTTGCGATCGCAATTCGGAAGTGATTTTTGCACCCGGTTCGACGGGAGTTACTAACCCTTCTACCGCCGCCGCATATTTGGGAATAGCACTTGCCGCTAGAGGAATATGGCGATCGCTGACAATTAAGCCTAGAGTCGGATCATAACCGCGCCAGCCAGCCCCCGGAAGGTATACTTCTAACCAAGCATGAAGATCCCGTGACTGTTGTTCGGAGTCTCCTTCTTGATAGCCACTAACAAAACGTGCGCCAATACCCATCGCCCGACACACTTCCATGAATAATACGGCATAGTCGCGACAAGAACCCTGTTTACCACGCCAGGTAATTCCAGGGGGGAAAGGCGCACCAGTATCCCTAGTCGTATAATTACAGTCTTGGTAGATGCGTTGATTAAGGGCAAAGAGAAAATCTAAGGTGTTATTCTTGCTGGCGATCGCAATTTCTTGCGCTAATTCTACCGCCGTCGCGTCAATTGCCCAGCCGTAGGGACTGAAGTAAGGTTTTAGCTGAGTAAATAGGGACTGAGGATAGTCAAAAGGAATCGTTGTCGCCCAAGACTCCAGCAGATAGGCAAAAGGATTGGTGCAGCTAGTTGCAACACTGCTGTTAGTTTGAATACTGAGTTTATTCGTCGGCAGCTCGAACCAGAGTTTAGTTAAATTATTACCGTCAAGATCGACAAAATCAGAACTTCCCTGAGTAGAAGGCAATACCGAGAGAGAAAAACTCTGAAGCTGGTTAAAGCGATCACTGCGGGGGCATAATCTAAGTAGATGTGGCTTGAGTATTACTGGCTGACTGAAGCTGTAAGTTGTCTGATGGCTGATTTGGTATAACACAGAAAGAATCGCCTAAAGCAATAAAAGTATTGTAAATTTCGTCCCCTACTTCATTAATTGAGCTTTCCATTCCGTCGAGAAACTGGTGTAGCCCTGACTGAATAATGTCTTCGATGGTCAAATAGCTGAGTTCTGAACATAATTTACCCAAAGTCCTTTCAGCACCATTACTCCAGCTATCAATGGGTGTTTGAGTAATCTCATGGAGACGCTGTTGAGTTTGTCTGAGACAAAAATAAATCGAACGAGGAAACTGCTGATCTAGAATTAAAAATTCAGCTACACCGCTGGGAGTAATAGAATTCTGGGATTTACTATACATTTCATAAGCACTAGCAGATTTTAACAATGCCATCCATTGAATTCGATCCAGGGGAGTTCCCACCCATTCCGCCGAAGGCAAAAGCAAAAAATACTTAACATCGACAATGCGAGTTGTTTTATCCGCCCGTTCCAATAGTCTGCCCATCTTGCCAAACTGCCATCCCTCATTGTGGGACATCGTAGCGTCCATCACCCCAGCAAAGCGATGACTCGCCATTTTAACCACGCTGAAGAACTTAGGCAAGGTTCGCATCGAACTAGCAGCAGAAGCCTCCTTAACCAACAAATAGAAAGAATTCACCTCTTCCCACATTTCCGAAGAAATAACCTCGCGAATTGAGCGGGCATTCTCCCGCGCCTTACTCAAGCAGGAAATAATCGAGTTTTCATAGTCAGGATCAAAACAGAGAAATTGAATGACGTTGCGGTTATTCACCTCATCGTAGCGGCTATTAAACTGTGCCAAATCCCCTGTAACTGAAATCAACGGTTTCCACTGGGGAGATACCCCCGCAGGCAAATCCAAAATCAAATTGAGATTAACATCAATAAAACGCGCTACATTTTCCGCCCGTTCGATGTATCGGTTTAACCAGTAAATTGAATCAGCTACTCTGCTCAACATAGAAAACGAAGTTATTTATATCTAATATTTATATCCAAGAAATATCCAAGAAAATTACGAGATAAGCATTAATCAAAGTATCTCTACTATTCTGCAACTTATATTAATTTGCACTCATGACTTCTAACAAAATCAGAAGTTAATTCAATGGCATCATAGGTTGAAACTGCTCTATGATTCAGAGGATGTTTTCGATCCATCAGCATTTCTCCCGTAATATTAACCGTTTGATACTCCTTATTATCAATCCATAATTGCATTTTATTGTCTTTAAATATTTCTTTTTCTCCAATAATTAATCCAGCAAAAACAGTTGCGCCTGTTTGTAGGTGAAATATATCAGAAATCTTAATTTCAATACTCACTGATAATTAGTTGTCCATTGTCCATTGTCCATTGTTGACCTATATTTATCCCTCACATACAACCCAAGTATCTTTACTTCCTCCTCCCTGAGATGAATTGACGACTAGAGAGCCTTTTTTTAGCGCTACGCGGGTTAATCCCCCTGGATGAACATAGATTTCTTTACCTCGATGGAGAATATAGGGGCGCAGATCTACATGTCTACCTTCCACATTGCCATCGATTAAAGTAGGCACTCGCGAGAGACTCAGAGTTGGTTGAGCAATATAGTTACGGGGTGTTGCTTTAATTTTTGCGGCAAAGGCGTTTCTTTCGGCTTCAGTAGAGTTTGTGCCAATTAGCATACCGTAGCCCCCTGCTTCGTTAGCGGCCTTAACCACCAGCTTATCTAGATTATCCAAAACATAGGCGCGATCGCTTTCTCGCCAGCAGAGATAGGTTGGTACATTGGCAAGTAAAGGTTCTTCTCCCAAGTAATAGCGGATCATATCAGGAACATAGGCATAGATTACCTTATCATCCGCCACTCCTGTACCTGGAGCATTTGCCAGGGCTACTTTTCCCTCTTGATAAACCTGCATTAACCCTGGGACACCCAGAAGGGAATCGGGGTTAAATGTCAAAGGGTCTAGAAAATTATCATCAATTCGACGATAAACTACGTCTACCCGCTTCAAACCTTTGGTGGTACGCATCTGGAGATAGCCACCCGCAACGACGAGATCTCGACCTTCTACTAACTCAATACCCATCTGCTGGGCTAGAAATGAATGCTCGTAGTAGGCAGAATTATAAATTCCTGGAGTCAACACCACCACCATCGGGTCTGGTAGCTGAGGTGGGGCTAAACTAAGGAGGGTTTCCAATAGCTGACTAGGATAGTCATCTACAGGTCTAACGGTCATGTCGCGAAAGATCTCAGGAAAAGTGGTTTTCATAATCCGTCGATTTTCCAGAACATAAGAAACTCCAGAAGGCGATCGCAAGTTATCTTCTAAGATGTACCAGCTTCCGTCTTTATCTCTAACTAAATCTGTTCCCGTAATATGACACCACACTCCCATCGGCGGTTTAATCCCCAAGCAAGGCTTGAGAAAGCCAGAGGCACTTTCCACAATCTCTAAGGGAATCTTGCCATCCTTGATAATTTTTTGCTCCCCGTAAACATCATCGAGAAACAAATTAAGAGCCTGAATTCTTTGTTTTAAACCCTGTTCTAGCTTCGACCACTCAGCACCATCGATAATGCGGGGAATAATATCGAAGGGAAAGATTTTTTCTACCCCTTGGTTATCGTTGTAAACATTAAAAGTTACTCCCAACTTAAATAAGGCTATCTCTGCCGTTTGACGCTGCTGTTCCAACTGCGTCATCCCAAGTTCGATCATGTGCTTAACTAGACTGGCACAATGCGATCTCGGCTGCCCTGAATCGATAAAAAGTTCATCGTAAAAGTCTTCTGGATCGTAAGCGTCAAATGCCATATATTTCTAGTAAATAGCCCTGAGATCGGGTTTTAGTCATCATTTCAAAACATTATCGATGTTCGATTCTCCTTTTTGTTCAAGATGAACCTTGTAACTTTACTTAATAGTGGGAGCAGCAATCGCCATATTTCAATCTGAATTTCTGAAAATAGCTGATAGCTGACAGCCAACTTGAACGAAGCCAATCCACCATCAGGCGTTAATTACCACCCTGACTTATCAGCGCTTTTGTCTCAGATGCTCCTGCCTGCCTGAGTTTACGAGTCATTTGTAAGCCGATGACTGAGATTGCCAACCACTGTCCGAACATTGCCCAAGCGATCGCCTGAAGGGAAACATATTCTACTGCCATGGCTGGCGTAAAACTTAAGAGCCAGGCTTGAGGCAAGATTTCTATTGTCTGCTCAACAATGCCCAAGCCCAAAGGCGGCAGGATAATCATTGATGCGAGAATAACAACCGACCAGGCTGTTCTTTTTGCTGTTTTAGACGTTAAAACAAATTGCGCTGTCAGAGCATAGAGTAAGACATTTGTGGCGCAGAGGATCAATCCTCCCAAGATGTAGTAATGGTCTGCTTTTAAGAGTAAAAATATTGAGGGAGTAATCAAGAGAATGGCGATCGCCAAATTAAGGGCAATGGCGATTGTAGAAGGGCTATTTTCTCCCAGGACAAGTTCGTACCACAGAGAACTTCGGGGGCTGGCTTGGTGACGATACCGCATCCAGTCATGTATTCCTTGACGATGGGGACTAAGAGCATAAATCAAGATTAAGCCATATAAACCCAAGCAAAACTGAAGCAAGATAAAATTGTCGGCTATGTGCTGGCTATGGTCATAAAGGACAGTACCACTATGTTTAGGAACAATATCTGCTTGAAGGGTAAAGCCGAGAGCAAGCAGCGTCAGCCATCCTGTAAGCCAATAGCTGTGAGCCTTACTTAAAAAGGTACGTTCAGGATTATGAAAACGGCGTTGTAATACTGCCCAGCACCAGTATGTCCACAAGCTAAAGTTAAAACAGCAAAAGCCAATACCAATAGCTGCGTTGCTCCATAGGGCTTGCCCATAAAATGACAATTGTGCCAGATTATCCATTGCCAGAAAATTAACTGTCCCAAAGCGCAATGAGCTAGCATCGAGCAAATAAGTCAAAACAAAACCTGGATGAAATAGCAAAACTGCTGCTGCCATATGGTCTAATTGTGAGTATCGATAAAATAGGGCGGCAGCGCTGATGAAAGCAAGTATTAATCCCAGACCGCCACTAGCTAGCAACGGCTGTAAGCCTAGTTTTAGATCGACGAAACTCCAGAGCAATGCCAGAGAATAGAAAAAAGCGCAGCTAGTAACCAGGGTCAGATCAAATGCCAAAATTAAAGCCAGAGGAATACTTGCCTTGAGTCCCGCGACAAAATGCAAAGGTAACCCTAGAGAGATCGCCGTGTAGAGCAAAACTGGCACGCCTAAAATTTTTCCCAATAAAATACTATTTGCCGATTGAGGCGCAAGACGAATAAAGTTGAGCGTCCCTCGCTCTTTTTCCTTACTCATATCCGCTACAAGCATGTATGTTCCGATCACTAGCAGGGTAAAAATACCAATAAAACTCAGGATCAGAAACAAATCTAACCACCACAGTTGCCAGTTAATAATCCAATTTCCCGCACCGTCGGGACTATAGCAAAGGCGATCACTGTACTCTTCATAAAGCAGAGTCATACCGTAGCGTCCGCATTGAAGATAATCACGATCAAGATCTGGCAACTGTCCCAAGAGCAAAATAACGCTGATAAACTGAGTAAAAATAGCGATCGCTGCTGCTATCACCACGTTTCTGGTTTTTAGCTTTCCCTGAAGTTCGCGAAATAACTGGGGGTTATACTCTAAAAGTTTTGACCAGAGAGAGTCGTGGGAGCGAAACAGTCTATTATGCTTCATAATCTTGGTTCATTTAAGAAGTCTGTTGGTGTCCTAGCTCCAGAAAGATCGATTCCAGATCTGCCTGACGGCGATGAAATTCGGTCACAGGAATATCCGCTAGCACTAGGGAGCGCAACAGTTCGGCACAGTCTGCTTCTTGCCCAGTAAAACTAATTTTGAGCTGATCAGGTTTAATTTGCGCCCAGGTTTTGACTAAAGAATTTTGACTTAGCTTCTGTTGCAATATCTCCATCTTACCCAAAGTAGACACGGTAATCTCCTGACCCGACAACCTTTGATATAGTTTTTCGAGGGAAGTACTCTCGACCAAAAAACCTAGCTCCATGATGCCGACTGAAGTACAAAGTTCAGCCAGATCGCTCAGAACGTGAGAAGAAATAAGAATTGTCATCCCCGCTTCCTGCAATACTCGAATAATCCGCCTAAACTGCCGTCTTGCCAGAGGATCAAGACCAGAAACAGGTTCATCCAACAGCAAGATAATCGGCTCATGGATAATAGTTCGGGCAAGACTCAAACGCTGCTTCATCCCCCGAGAAAGAGTAGCAATAACACTCTGACGCTTATTCTCTAGCTGCACCAATTCCAGCACCTCATTGATACGACGACGACGCTGAGGCTGCTTGAGTAAATATAGACGTGCAAAATAATCCAAATAATCCCAGACGGTCAGCTCATCATAGAGGGGAAAGTCATCGGGTAAATAACCAATACGCTGCTTGAGTACCGAGTTAGAATCGTCCCTTAACAGGCGATCTCCATGCAGCCAAATCTCTCCCTTAGTTGGTTCTTCTGCCGCTGCCAACATTTTGATTAAGGTAGTTTTCCCCGCACCATTGGGACCAATTAGACCATAAACCTCTCCCCCCTTTACCTGCAGGTCAATTTCATTAACAGCAATATAGCCTTCAAATCTTTTCGTCAAACCGTAGGTGGCGATCGCCAATTCTTTCATTTCTCTTATTAGTTTTTAGTTTTCACTGGCGTTATTCCATAAATTAACGATGTATGCAACTTTTTTTCAGTCTGAAATAATTTGCTCAAATTTAAGGGAGTGGAGAGAATGACGATTAATCCTAATTGACGGAAATAGATTTTGGTTGTTCTAAAAAATACACTCAATGCGGCAAGTGCAAGCCGCTTCGCATCTGGTTAACTTTAACCTCCCATTTCCAGTTTCTACCCTTCGCAACCTTGTCTATGCAACAACGCCGTTTGTATCTTTAATCAATGATCAGCAAAAATATTGTGCCACCAATAGCTTGTATCAATCACCCTCTGTAGACTATACTTATTAAAGATCACTCAAGGGCGAGTGGCGGAATTGGTAGACGCACCACACTCAAAATGTGGCGAGAAATCGTGAGAGTTCGAGTCTCTCTTCGCCCACTAAAATGTATAAGTACTAATACTTTTAAAGATTCTAGTAACGGTCAGATTACTTGTTCTTGACTGGACTTTATGGATTATACAAGGATTTAGACCCATTTTAATATCTCTATAGGAGGGGTTACAAGATTTTGCGAGACTTTCCATTAGTAATTCGACTAATAGTACTTCTTGCTACACCAAGCTCTCTGCCAATCTGAGCCTTCGTTTTACTTTCACACTCGAACATCCAGAATATGGTGTGAATATCTGCTTCGCTTAGTTTGGAGTTTAAACTTTTTCTTCTATTACTCGCCTGTTGACCAGGGGCTGCCCAACGACAATTCTCTTTACTGTATCCTCGGTTATTATCAATTCTGTCGAGAGAAGTACCTTAGTGAGGACAGTCGAAAAAAGCGCACCGCCTGCGCTGAGGTTTCCTCAGCGTCAAGACGGAGCAAGCAGGGTATCGAACAAGGGATTGATGGCAATAAGCGAGTAAAAGGTCGCAAGCGTCATATCGTAGTAGATACCTTAGGAATGGTACTCAATTGTTTTGTAAGTGCAGCTAATCTAGTAGATGTCAAAGGTGCAAAAGCGGCATTAGCTCAAGTGTTAGAGGAGATGGTGCGGGTTGAAACAATTTTGGCAAATCAAGCCTACAAAGGAGCATTAGCGGAAACCTGGGAAAAAGCTCATAATTGTATTCTTGAGGTTACTGAAAAGTTAGGAGAAGGTTTAGTGGTTGCACCTTGGCGGTGGGCGGTTGAACGGACATTTTCTTGGCTAGAGAAATCTCGACGCTTATGTCGTGATTACGAAGTCTTAGCAGAAAACTATGAGGGTGTGGTTTATATTGTCATGATTCGTTTGATGCTAAGACGTTTAACCGATAATCGACGACAGAGAAAATCCCAACTGAATACCGCTTAATCTAAATTTACGAACAGTCTCTTAATCTAGCAATTTACAAAAGCTAAAACAATCTTTCTTTCCATATGTGTAGCCTAGAGCTACACATAGTATTTATAATGTTTTTTATAAAAGTATACAAAACTTCATAGAATATAAGAGCAATTGCACGATAACTGCACAGAACATTTGATTAAATAAATTCAGCCAAATATCCACTAAATCTCCTCGCCTCAATAATTTTCTTGCTGCTACTTGATTGGATAGTTGAATATCCAATATATGCACTAATTTTTAGGCGAGGTTAGGAATTAGTTTTCTAAATAGTTTATTTGGTAACCAATTTATGTAATTTAGGAGAAATATTGATGTTTGACGCATTTACCAGGGTAATTTCCCAAGCTGATGCAAGAGGAGACTATCTAAACCAAGGTCAGTTTGATGCTCTCAAAAATATGGTTGCAGAAAGCAACAAACGCATGGATGTGGTGAACCGCATTACTGGTAATTCATCTGCCATTGTGGCGAATGCTGCTAGAGTTTTATTTGCCGAACAACCCCAGCTAATTGCCCCTGGTGGAAATGCTTACACTAACCGTCGTATGGCTGCTTGTTTGCGCGATATGGAAATCATCTTGCGCTACGTTACTTATGCAATTTTTTCTGGCGACGGTAGCGTTCTAGAAGATCGTTGTTTGAATGGTTTGCGTGAAACCTATGTAGCTCTGGGCGTTCCTGGTGGTTCTGTCTCGGAAGCAGTCAATAAAATGAAAGCTGCTGCGATTGCGATCTCTAATGACAGAAATGGAGTAACTCAAGGAGATTGTAGTTCTCTAATGGCGGAATTATCTAGCTACTTTGACCGTGCAGCAGCAGCAGTCGGCTAGTACTGTATTGCTTAAGTAATAAGTAATAAGTAATAAGTATGTTTATCCTGATGATTTTTAGTTGAATCAATGGTTAGTCTATTTATTTTCGCGCTTACTAATTTACTGTTACTCAGATTCATTTTTTAGTTAAACAATAAAAATTTAAAGAAAGAGGTCTTTTAACCATGAAAACTCCCATCACTGAAGCAGTATCTACTGCTGATTCTCAAGGTCGTTTCTTAAGCAGTGGCGAAATTCAAACTGCATTCGGTCGTTTTCGTCAGGCTAATGCCAGTTTAGAGGCTGCGCAAGGATTAACTAATCAAGCAAATAAATTAGTTGATGGTGCAGCTCAAGCTGTTTACACTAAATTTCCCTACACTACTCAAATGCAAGGGCCTAATTATGCTTCTACTCCTGAAGGAAAAGCTAAGTGCGCTCGCGACATCGGTTATTACCTAAGAATGATTACCTATTGTTTGGTTGCTGGTGGTACTGGTCCTATGGACGATTATTTAATTGCGGGAGTTGCAGAAATCAATGCTACTTTTGAACTATCTCCTAGCTGGTATGTTGAAGCCCTTAAGTATATCAAAGCCAATCATGGCTTGAGTGGCGATCCTGCTGTAGAAGCTAACTCTTATATTGAGTATGCAATTAACGCTCTAAGCTAGTTTTTTCTGGCGGCTCGAAATTGCAAATGACTATTAGGCTTATTTTTGTTTAATGGTTGGTTGCAATTTCGAGCGATTTTTTTAATGTACCAAACAAAAATTTAGGAGTATAAACAGTGGCAATTAAAGAAGCATCTCGTCTGGGAATTTCTGCTTTTGACGATGCTGATATAGTAGAACTCCGTCCTAATTGGGACAAAGAAGATGCCAAAATCGCGATCTCGGCAATATATCGACAGGTTTTAGGTAACGATCATCTGATGAAATCAGAACGTATGACTAGTGCAGAATCTCTTTTAGCGAACGGTTCAATATCCGTCCGTGAATTTGTGAGGGCGGTAGCAAAATCAGAACTATATAAAGAAAAATTCTTTTACAACAACTATCATCCCCGCACTATTGAGTTAAACTTCAAGCATTTACTCGGTCGCGCGCCTTATGATGAAGCAGAAATTATTGAGCATCTAGACACATATCAGAATCAAGGTTTTGAGGCAGATATTGACTCTTATATCGATTCGGACGAATATGTCCAAAGCTTCGGCGATAATATTGTGCCTTTTTATCGGGGTTTCTCTACTCAAACAGGACAAAAAACTGTTGGTTTTACCCGTATGTTCCAATTATATCAAGGTTATGCCAATAGCGATCGCGCTCAAGGCAATACAGGTAGTCCTCGTTTGACCTACGACTTAGCTCGCAATACAGCAACTTCTGTTCGTAGTCCAGGGGGAAATGGTTCTCTGACTGGAACTACAACTACCGAGAGAGGTGGATTATATCGAGTCAAAGTGACAAAAGGAGGAATTGGACGCGCTCCTCAAATACGCCGCAGTTTACAAGAGTATGTCATTCCTTATGAAAGATTATCGGCTACTCTACAAAAGCTCAACAAACAAGGAAGTCGAGTGATAAGCCTGACTAACGCTTGATAAAAGCTTTTAGCTCTTAGCTTTTTTCTGAACTCAATAATATAACAATCGATAATGACATTTTAGGAGAAATAATTAAGTGGCAATTACAACAGCAGCCTCTCGGTTGGGGGTTTCTGCTTTTAGCGACCAAAAACCGATAGAATTACGTCCGAATTGGACTCAAGATGATGCAAAAGTAGTTATTAAGGCCGTTTATAGGCAGGTTTTGGGTAATGACTATATTATGCAGTCCGAGCGTTTAACTACAACAGAATCTTTACTGTGTAACGGTTCGCTAACAGTACGAGATTTTGTCCGTGCAGTAGCTAAGTCAGAACTGTATAAAACCAAATTTTTGTATGATAATTTCCAAACTAGAGTGATTGAGTTAAACCTCAAGCATTTGTTAGGAAGAGCAGCTTATGATGAATCCGAAGTGATTTATCACCTCGATCTTTATCAGACTAAAGGTTTTGAGGCAGATATCGACGACTATATTGATTCTGCCGAATACGAAGCCAACTTTGGCGATTATATAGTTCCTTACTATAGAGGTTTTGCTACTCAAGAGGGTCAAAAAACCGTTGGTTTTACCCGTATGTTTAAAATGTATCGGGGTTATGCCAATAGCGATCGCTCTCAAATAGCTGGCAATACATCTCGCTTGGCTAAAGATTTAGCGCAAAATCGTTCTTCTCCAGTGATTGCACCATCGGGTGGCAGTGAAGGTTGGGCTTATCAAGAGTCCAGTAAAGGAAATGCTCCCATCAAAGCTTTTAGAAGTGTTAATCAGGATAATCGCATTTATCGCATTGAAATATCGGCCATGAATCTACCTCGATATCCGAAAGTACGCCGAGTGAGTCGAGCTATTTTAGTTCCTTATGACAAACTGACTCCTACCTTGCAAAAAATCAACAAAATGGGTGGAAAGGTTGCCAGTGTGACTTTAGCCTAAGACTCTCTTTAATTATTCCGTATTTATTTGTGGAGAAAAAATTATGTTAGGTAGTTCTGTACTCGGAGGCAATTCTAGTTCGCCTACAAAAAATAGAGTTTTTGTTTATGAAGTAACTGGATTGAAGCAAAGCGAAGCTAACGATAGTAACAATTATCAATTTCGTAGCAGTAGTAGTGTTTTTGTATCTGTTCCTTATAGTCGTATGAATGAAGAAATGCAGCGTATTGGCAAAATGGGAGGAACTATTGTCAATATTCAATCTTTAAGTGATTTTCAAGGGTCAAAAGTAGCTGTCAGTAATGACGTTGAAAATACCAATGATACCAATGATACCAATGATGCTGAAGATTCTTAGAAGTTTTCTAGCTCCAAACAATAAACTGTTTTAGGTAATAGGTAATAAGTAATATAGCGGCTCTTGAATTTATTGGTTACGGAATTTATTGGCTTTATAAATCAAGGATTAGGGATTAAAGATAGGTAACTAGGAATTATTAGGCTGCATCGTAATTTTATTCTCAGTCACGATTTACTAGTCTCATAAACAACCAAGCTGTCACTTATTAATACAAGAAAGTTTAGCTAAAAAACTTACTTATTACTTTTCTTACATGGGGCGTTTATGCCCGTCATTTTAGGTAAAATGTGCGCTTTTATTATTTATTACTTTAAAAATGATTACTACATTTCAATCTTCTCTGAGAAAACGTCAGCACTACTTAATTCAGAAATTAGCCGACTGTATCGAAATGCAGTGGGAGCATAGTTTAACCCTTGAATCTTATAATATTCCTCACGATTTAGGTTACGTTGAAGGAAATCTAGAAGAAGAAAAACTAATTATTGAAAACCGTTGCTATCAAACATCTCAGTTTCGCAAGCTACATTTAGAATTAGCGAAAGTTGGAGATCGACTAGATATTCTTCACTGTGTAATGTTTCCTCGTACCGATTACGATCTACCTATATTTGGCGTAGATTTAGTGGGCACTTCTGCAGGTATTGGTGCAGCTATTGTCGATTTATCCCCTGTTAACTCTCAAAAAGTTCTATCTCCTAGTTATATTGAAGCTTTAGCAAGTTTACCTAAAATACAATTTTCTCAACCTCGAAAATTACCAGAGTGGGGTAATATTTTTTCGGGTTTTTGTTTATTTGTTCATCCTAAAAATGCTGAGGAAGAGCAGTTTTTTCTCAAGCGAGTTCAACAGTATTTAGGCATACACTGCCACGCTGCTAGTATTTCTACTCCCATACAAGATCGACAGTTACAAGCTAATATCCTCTCTGGGCAACGCTATTACTGCGCTCAACAACGGCAAAATGATAAAACCCGTAGAGTATTAGAAAGGTCTTTAGGTCAAGCTTGGACAGATAACTATATGACTCAAATGCTCTTTGATTGTCCTTAAGTTTAATTATTTATGGATTTTCAGGCTTTTGGTTAATTTAAATTTCAGAGTCTTTCAACAAACCTTCATTTAAATTAAACTCAATTAATAAAAGTAGTCATATATTAAATCATGGCGGGAGTAAAAAAATCTCCAAGCAAAAAGTCGTTCTTCAAAGCAGTATTTAAAAACTCGACTGAGGCGATCACTATTTTGGATAAGAAAGATCGGATAGTCGAACTTAATCCTGCTGCTTGCAAATTATTTGGTGCAGCCAGAAAAAAGTTACTGGGAAAATCGATTGGTAACTTTCTCAACTCATCTTTAGATTGGCAATGTTCCCAAGAAAGAGTACAAACTCAGCTCCAAGAATATCAGGGGACAATCAAGATCGTTGAATACGATCGGGTTAAAAATTTACTACCTCAGTACAACTTGTTAGTGCTACGAGATATTACTGATTTTCAACGTCAGACAGCAGCCGAACTCGATCTGTATTATCAGAGGGTAGAGTTATTTGCGGAGGTAACCCTTAAAATTCGTCAATCGTTGCAATTGCATGAAATTTTACAAACTGCCGTTACAGAAGTCCAGAGAATTTTACAGGCAGATCGAGTATTAATTTATCAAGTTTTTGCTAATGGGACAGGAATGCCAATTAAAGAAGCCGTTTTACCCAATTTCAAGCCCATTTTAGAAGTAGAGTTTCCTGAAGAAGTGTTTCCTGCTGATTACCGTGAGCTTTATACAAGGGGAAGAGTTAGAGCGATCGCTGATGTTAATAATCAAGATGCAGGTTTGGCTGAATGCTTGATTGAGTTTATGAATGAATGGATGGTCAAGGCTAAGTTAGTCGTACCCATCTTGCAAAACTTTGATGGAGAAGATCGCCTTTGGGGTTTATTAATTGCCCATCAATGTCAAGCATCGCGTCAATGGACAGAATTTGAACAAGAATTGATGCAGCAATTAGCAGATCAAATTGGAATTGCTTTATCCCAAGCAGAATTGCTAGAAAATTTAGAGGGTGTAGTTGCTGAGCGGACAGCTAAATTAAGACAAGAAATCAGCGACCGCACTAAAGCAGAAACGGCTCTCCGTCACAGTGAAGAACAACTACGCTTAATTGCCAATGGTTTACCTGTTTTAATCGCTTATGTAGATCGAGAGCAGCATTATCGCTTTAATAATCAGGCTTATCAAACTTGGTTAGGACTAGATCCTCAAAAAATGCATAATCGCCATCTTCAACAGGTTCATGGAGAAGATGAATATCAACAAATTAATCAGTATGTAGCCAAAGCGCTTCAAGGAGAAACTATTACCTATGAGCGAGATTTACTCTTGCAGGATGGTTGTGTTCACTCTTTAAGCATTACTTATATTCCTCATATTCAAACTCCAAAAATAATTCAAGGTTTTTTTGCTCTAACTAGCGATATTAGCGATCGCAAGGCAGTAGAGCGCATGAAGGATGAATTTATTTCTGTTGTTAGTCATGAACTGCGTACTCCTCTCACTTCAATCCATAGCTCGCTTAAAATTTTAGCAACAGGCAAGTTAGGAAGTCTTTCTGGTCAAGGAGAACGAATGCTCAAAATTGCGGATGAGCAAACAGAAAGGCTAGTACATCTAGTGAACAATGTCCTGGATTTACAAAGAATCCAATCAGGCAAAATTACCATGAACCAACAAGCCTGTAAGGCTCAAGAATTAATGCAGGAAACGGTTCAAGCGTTGAATACTTTTGCTCAAGTACAAGGAATTAAACTATCTATTAAATCAAGTGAATCTATAGTTTGGGCAGATCGAGATTACATTATCCAAGCTTTAACTAATCTAGTCAGTAATGCCATTAAATTCTCCCCTCCAAACAGTACGGTTATCTTATCAGTACTTAAACAGTCTCAATCAACTGACAAATACGACAACCCATCCAAACCTCATATTACTTTTGCAGTAGAAGATTGTGGGCAGGGTATTCCTCAAGATCGACTAGAAACAATCTTTGAAAGGTTTCAACAAGTAGATTCTTCTGACTCTCGCAAAAAGGGAGGCACAGGTTTAGGG
The DNA here is from genome assembly GCA_039025955.1 of Cyanobacteria bacterium P01_C01_bin.72. GTDB lineage: Bacteria > Cyanobacteriota > Cyanobacteriia > Cyanobacteriales > Xenococcaceae > Waterburya. The sequence goes on from JBCCNG010000015.1 coordinate 15,094, forward strand.
TTAGCAATCTGTCGCCAGATTATCGAAGGACATGGAGGACAAATCTGGGCAGAAAGTTGTTTAGAGAAAGGAAGTACTTTCTATTTCACCTTACCAGAACTAATTCACTTAGAGAGAAAGATCCATGACGGATAGAAGTATTTTACTGATTGATGATGAAGAAACAATTCAAGAAGTAGTTCAAGTCGGCATCAGGATTGAAACTGGCTGGCAAGTTGAGACTGCCTCTTCTGGTTTAGAAGGCATAAATTTAGCACAAAAATATCAGCCAGACGTTATTTTGCTAGATGTAATGATGCCTGGAATGGATGGAATCGACACCTTATCTCAATTAAAGACTAATGAGAAAACTAATGCTATTCCAGTGATTTTCTTGACTGCGAAAGCGCAAGCCTCTGAAAAGAATCAGTTTCAAAATTTAGGTGTTGTAGATGTAATTACAAAACCGTTTAATTCCATTACTCTTGCCAGTCAGATAGCCAAAATACTTGGATGGAAGCTATAGCTTTTTTTTTTTTTGTTTAGATTGACTGACCATAAATAAAATATTTTTAATAAATGAAAATCTTATTAGTTGATGACGACCTAGTTCTAGTAGAATTACTAACCAAAACTTTTAAACAACAAAATTATGCTGTCGATGTGGCAACAGATGGAGAACAAGGATGGATTTATGGTTCTACTTATTATTATGATTTGATTGTTCTCGATTGGTTTTTACCCAAGCTAGATGGAATTCAATTGTGTCAGCGATTTCGAGAACATAACTATAACACGCCAATTATTTTATTGACCTCTCGTGGAGGCAGTCAAAATAAAATTCGTGGTTTAGATGCGGGTGCCGATGACTATATCTGCAAGCCATTTGATGTAGAAGAATTGAGTGCTCGTATTAGGGTTTTATTACGCCGTTTAAACTGTGATTTTTTACCTGTATTGCGTTGGGGAGAGTTAGAGTTAGATCCTGGCAGTAGCGAAGTTTTTTATCAAGGTCAATCTCTATCTCTTACGGCTAAAGAATATAGGTTACTGGAGTTATTATTAAGGCATCGTCAAGAAGTTTTAACTGTTCACAATATTATCGACCACCTATGGTCATCTACTGAATATCCTGCAGTTGCCACAGTCCGTTCTCACCTGCGTCGTTTGCGTCAAAAATTAAAGCAAGCTGGATTTGCCGATGAGCTAATTTTGACTGTTAGAGGACAAGGCTATTGTCTCAAACCCGATGCACAAGTTGCTGAAGATGAGCCAGAACAATTGAGATTCATCCCTGAGAAAACAGCAAATTCTCTCAAAAAGCCCGATAAAAGCGCTCAACATCTAGCCGCATTAACTTCTATTTGGGAAAAATATGAGTCCAAGAGAGAACAGCAAATATTCACTTTAGAGCAAGCAATAGGTGCTTTAGAAAAAGGACATTTAGAAATTAGCGATCGCCTTGGCGCAATTGTCGTGGCTCATAGTTTGGCAGGGAACTTAGGACAGTTTGGCTTGGATCGGGCTGCCCGACTGGCAAAAGAGATAGAACAGCTACTGCAAAATTATGCTAGTGAAGATTCGAGGCAATTACCGTCATTAATCAACAATTTGGGAATTCTCAAGGGGGAATTAGCAGCTAAACATAATATATTGCAAAAATTGGCGCAAGATTCTCTTTTATTGTTAATTGTTGGCAACGATAACAACATTATCGAACCAATAATCAAAGAAGCAAATAAACAGGAAATATTTTCAGAAGTAATCTCAACCCCTGAATCGGTAAGGCATTGGTTGGCAGAGAAACAAGCCAACAACCAACAGCTACCCGATGCTGTGGTAATTCAGGTTTCTTTTACCGAAGATAATATCTGCTTGAGACAAGAATATTTAAACCTAATTGCTGAATTTAAATTACTTACTCCATCTATTCCAGTAATTGTAATTGCCGACCGCGATCGCTTTCAAGACCGCTTGCTAGTAATAAGACATGGAGGAAAATTTCACCTCACTCACCCAGTCAACCCTAGTCAGGTAATTATGGTTTGCAACAAAGCCATACAAACCTCATCTCAAGGTAAAAAAATTATGATTGTCGATGACGACATAGAGTTATTACAAATATTTCCCAATTTATTAAAACCTTGGGGTTTCAAACTAACTACTCTTCACGATCCGCGACAATTTTGGGATGTGCTTCAGGCAGTTGTCCCAGATTTATTAATATTAGATATTGACATGCCATATATTAGCGGGATCGAGCTGTGTAAAGTCCTGCGCGCTCATCCTTACTGGTACAAACTGCCAGTATTATTTTTAAGCATTCATGATGATAAATCTATTTCTTCTGAAGTATTTGCCAGCGGCGGCAATGATTTTGTAAACAAACCGATTATGGCGCAAAAACTCGCACACAGGATACTTAATCGCCTCAACCCAATCGAGTAAAGTATGAACAATCGCAGATTTGGATGTGATAGGACGGAGCAAGAAGAAAAAGCGAGGAAAAACAGGATTTGTACCTGTAAAAGCTAGGTGGGTCATTGAAAGAAGTAACTCTTGGATGGAAAGATGCAAAAGTCTGGTCAAGAATTTTGAGGGAACTTTGGAGCATGCAACTACCAAGTTAAATCTTTGTTTTATCAGACTGATGCTCAAAAGGTTTGCTCGTACTTAAAAAGATCCCAAATGGGTTCTATAGAGTTATATCAGCACGCAAAGTCATTGCCAGAGGGAAAGAAAGACCCAAATTTTCAGAAGAAACCAGAGTTGGCTCTAAAGTTAATCGATCAAAGTTTGAATCGAGGTTATAGACTAAGAATAGTATTATTCGACTCAGGATATGGAAATAATCTGTAGGGGCGACAAAGAGGCTGAGAAGTAAGCAGACAGAGATATAGAAGAAAGTAGCCTCCCAAAAGATGAGAGACGCGGAAGCAAAGCTTCCCAGTCGTCGTCTTACGACGATCTGCGCGTACGCGCTGCATCAATAATCTTTTTTGTTGAAAACAAAATGCTTCAACTCCCTGGATTATACAGTAAACATCTAAGAAAACAATTTAATTATTCTCAGTATTTAATTCTTTTAATCCTAATTAACTTGCTTCAAAATCTCAAGACAGTAAGTTTAGAAGAACTAGCACGAAGATTTCCATGTCCAATTCAATTAAGAAGTCGAATTAAGAAACTACAGCGATTTCTGTTTCTCAAACAATTTAATATTAAAACCCTATGGTTTCCTATTTTAAAATCTTGGTTACAAGAAAAATGGAGTCCAGAAAAAATGATTTATCTTGTCATCGATAGAAGTCAATGGCGAGAGATTAATTTGTTGATGGTTAGTCTGAAAAATAAACAGGGATTGCTCTCTGTTTATTTTTCATTGCTACCAAAAAAAGGTAATAGTAATTTAGAGCAGCAAAAACAGGTTTTAGAGCCTGCAATAGGACTTCTAAGAGAATATAAAATAACCGTATTAGGTGACCGAGGATTTTGTGGAGTTGAATTAGCCCGGTGGTTATCAGAAGAAGCACATACCTATCTTAGTCTTAGACTTAAAAAGAATGAATATGTCGAACTAGAGGAACACATTTGGTTTCAATTATCTGACCTTGGCTTAACTCCTGGAACATCTACCATCTCCTATTCTTACAAACAGTGGCACATCCCCATCGCTCGTACAA
>JBCCNG010000016.1:0-18503 GCA_039025955.1 Cyanobacteria bacterium P01_C01_bin.72
AGAGGCACTACATTCGCAATTTCTAGCTCAGATCAAGATTGATGCTCCCGTTGCAATTGACCTAAAAGATTTTGCTTTAGTGGGCTTTGAGACAGATCAGGTCTTACCCCTACTTCAAGAATTGGAGCTAAACAAGATCATTAGAAGCCTTAATAAACTGCAAATCAAGCTGGGGGGAGAAGCAGAAATAAAAACCATTGAGGTTGTTCCCTCGGGGTCAAAAAAACCAAGCAATGGGCAACTGTCTTTATTTGACAACAACGCTGTAGCAGAGGAATTAACCGCTCCAGTCGAACTATTTAAGCCCCAGCTAAACACGCAAATTATCGATACGGAGGAGAAATTACGGCAGCTAGTTAAAATCCTAGAGCAGCATACTAATCAAGAACATCCCGTCGCCTGGGATACCGAGACTACCTCTTTAGAGACTCATTTAGCCCAATTAGTCGGTATTGGCTGCTGTTGGGGCGATCAAGATACGGATATTGCCTATATTCCGACGGCTCATACAGTAGGGACGCAGCTTGATCGGGAGCTAGTTTTAAACACCCTCAAGCCGATTCTCGAAAGCAGTAAATATCCCAAAGCCCTGCAAAATACTAAGTTTGATCGCCAAGTACTGCACCATCAAGGAATTAACCTCGCAGGGGTGGTCTTTGATACGATGCTAGCCAGCTATCTTTTGAATCCCGAAAGCACCCACAACCTGGGAGACTTATCGGCACGCTATGGCTTAGAAATTACGGCAAAAAGCTACAAAGATCTGGGCATTCCTAAAGGTAAAACGATCGCCGATCTGGATATTGCGGTGGTGGCTGATTACTGTGGACTAGATGTCTATGCAACCTACTATTTAGTAGACAAGCTGAAGCATAAACTAGCGGAGTTTCCCGAACTAGAGAAGCTATTACTGGAGGTAGAGCAACCCCTTGAACCTGTACTGGCAAAGATGGAAAATACAGGGATTCGGCTAGATACAGAGTATCTTCAGCAGTTTTCACAACAGCTCAACCAAGACTTAAATAAGCTAGAGCAAGATACCTATGCCGCAGCGGGGGAAGAATTTAACCTCAGTTCCCCGAAGCAGTTAAGCGTGATTTTATTTGAAAAGCTAGAGCTAGATCGCCGCAAATCCCGCAAAACTAAAACGGGCTACTCCACTAACCAGCAGGTATTAGAAAAGCTCAGGGGAGATCATCCTGTAATCGATCACATGCTGGAATACCGAACTTTAGCCAAGCTCAAGTCTACCTATGTCGATGCCCTGCCTAGTTTAGTCCGAAAATCTACAGGCAGAGTCCACACCGATTTTAATCAGTCAGTGGTTGCTACAGGAAGATTATCTTCTTCTAACCCTAATCTACAAAATATTCCCATCCGTACTGAATTCTCCCGCCAGATTCGCCAGGCATTTATTCCCAAAGAGGGATGGTTATTGGTAGCTGCCGACTATTCGCAGATTGAACTACGTATTTTGGCTCATCTAAGTCAAGAGCCAGTTTTGGTTGATGCTTACCGCAATGGCAAAGATGTCCATCGGGTGACGGCAAAATTACTGTTTGACAAAGAAGATATTACTTCCGAAGAAAGACGTTTGGGCAAGATTATTAACTTCGGTGTGATCTACGGCATGGGAGCGCAAAGATTCTCCCGCGAGTCTGGTTTTAAAGCCAATGTAGGCAAGCAGTTTATCGAGAAATATCGCACTAAGTATGCTCAGGTATTTACTTATTTAGAAAATGTGAAGAAACAGGCGATCGCTCAAGGCTATGTCAATACCATTTTGGGTCGTAGACGCTACGTTAATTTGATGAGCGATAGTCTTAAATCCCTGCGGGGCTTTAACTCTGAAGCCATTGAGCTGGAAGGTTTAAAATATAGCTATACCGACGCTCAGATCCTCAGAGCCGCAGCTAACTCACCGATTCAGGGTTCGAGTGCCGATATTATCAAGATTGCCATGATCGAGCTGCAAAAAATCTTAGACAACTATCAGGCAAAACTGCTACTTCAGGTACATGATGAACTAGTGCTAGAAGTCCCCCCAGAAGAATGGCAAGAATTAGAGCCAATTATTAAATCAACTATGGAAAACGCAGTTGAGTTGAGCATTCCTTTGGCGGTAGACATCAATGCGGGTCAAAACTGGATGGAAGCAAAGTAGGGCTTGCTGAAAAACTGGGATTTGATGAGATATCTGTTTAAAAGCTCTCAGCTCTCAGCTCTCAGCTAAAGAAAAAGTCTTGAAACATATACAGATAAATAGTTTTGACTTATTCAGCAAGCCCAAAGTAGCGATCGCTATAAACATCAGGAATATGTTAGCCAAAAGAGCCAGGAGCAAGACCGTAGATGTAATGAATAAACTGTCTGCAATAACAAAAAACCAGCAAAACTATGACCAGAAAAAATACCCAAGTCAAATCTTAAATAATCCTAAATAAGTGTAAATACGGTTGATTTAATCCTGAATAAAAAGCCTAATATAAGTTGTGTATTCTAGCAAAGACCCAGAATTGCTAATACAAATCTAGGAATAATTTAGAGCTTTAGGAATTTAACTAGGAGTTTAAAATCTCTTAGGTGAGTCTAATTAAAATTATAGTTTCTAGCAGATACCCTAGCTTTCGTTTTGAGCTGCCGAGTAAAAATATTCTAAAAAACATTTTGTGGCTGCCAAGACAACTTTTTCCATTCTAGCTAATTTTTAAACCTAGAAATATTACTGTCTACACACAGGATTCTGTCATGATAATTAAAAACATAATCGGTATTGATGGCTACACTTTATTAGTTTACCGTGGTGAAGATCAACTGTATCGTTTTAGTATTGTTGACTCTTTAGGAATTGCCTTTAGCTTTGACAGTATTTTTCTGACAGCAGAAGAAGCAAATATCAAAGGCAGAGCAGCGATCGAGATTGCTTTTGATTTTGATAAGTATCCTCAGTATTAATCTGCAACATTATTTTGTCAAGAATTTATTAATTTAGAATCCCCAAAATTGCTCAAGCACTAGATAGGTGAATTTCAAAATAAATTTGAATAGTTTGAATAATTCATTGCTATCCAAAAGTCCATCATGAAAATCAAAAGTGTAACTGGTATTGCTGGCTATAATTGCTACTTTATCGGTAAGGATTTAGGTATCAGGAATCAAAGAAGATTATTCTTCAAATCCAGCACGAGCCTTGAGAGAAGAGGCGAAAAAATCTAACACAGAACGAACGTCGTTGAAAACGACAGGTTTGTATCGCACTTGGGTAATAAGCTGTGTCTTCAAATCGTGCCATTGAACAAAAACCAGCACTAATTTTTCTTTTAGTTATAGCTAATCGTCAAGCTCTTACATGCGGCTAAAGCCTTTGTGCTAAATTGTTGTCTGGTGGTATTGCTGGATGGTCTAAAAATAACACCATTGATCTGCTTTCAGTTTGAGATTCCGCAACAGTTTTCCCGCTTCATAACCGATTGATTTTGCCATCGACTCAAAGTCTGGAGTTTCATCTATATTCCATGCTGGATGTAATGAATTAACCCAGTCTTGAAGTTGGTTAACGCTTTGATTTATGGCTTGAGATATTCTCTGATTAGTAGCAACGAAGGTTTCCACTCCGATCTATTTCTTGCTTTAGATACTCAATGACTTCTTTTTGTGTCAAGACTATTCCCACCAGTTCTTCTCTTGACAACTGGCTTAATTCCTCTCGGTTTTTCGTAGAAGTTTTTTTACTCATCTTGACTCCTACATTACCCAAATCAACCTTTTCCTTCAACCCCTACCTGAATCCTTACCTTATCAGCTACAACTAGTTTACGACTCCGCATCTATTGATAATCTGGATCTAGTTATTCAGACAGCCTACAAGCAAGTTTTTGGCAATGTTGGTTTGATGGAAAGTGAAAAACTTCCCCTAGCTGAATCTCAACTACGCAATGGTGCAATTACAGTCAAGGAGTTTATCCGTCAATTAGCCAAGTCAGAAAAATATCGCAGTTTATTTTGGGATGGTTGTACTAACATTAGAGCGATCGAACTAAACTTCAAACATCTTCTAGGACGCGCTCCTGAAAGCTATAGTGAGATTTCTCAGCACATTAAAATTATCTCGGAAGGTGGTTTAGCAGCAGAAATTGACTCTTATCTTGACAGCAATGAATATGAAAACAACTTTGGCAAAACTATAGTCCCTTATTATCGAGGATACACAACCCAGACAGGTAATAATCTGGCAGGATATAAATATTCCATTTCATCATCTAAATTTACTTCTAATAGCGATACTTCAAATCCTAAAATCGCCAGTCTTGAACTACTTACTACTAATAAAGTTAAAGATATACCTGGAATTTATCCTTCTATTAAACCTGTTGCGACTGAGGATAAAGCGCCACAAGCATTGCCCTATTTTGGTTCACAAGATATTCGTCCTAGTGATCTAATTCCCCCAGAATTAATTGAAAATATTAGTTATAAGAGCCGATATCCATCCAACAATCGTCGTAAGCCGCTCATAGACAAGAAATTCCTCGATATGGCTCGCAACACTCCATATTATTTAAGGTAGCAAAATGATGGGGAAACAAGTTTAAGTCTTAGATATCCCCATCATCTTACAATAGAGTTCTGGTTAGAATTCCCCCCCTATATTTCCCATCGCTTATTGAAGAGCGCGCAATCTTTGGTAATTAACGTATTTAGGATTATTTCTTAGGCTCTTGGTAATTTCAAATGCCATATCTCTATATTCCTTGGGAATACGAGGCTCTGGAGCAGGAGCAAAGGACTCTGGATAAGATTCTGGAATTGGTCTAATCGCAGGAATATTACTCGATTTGTTTTTAATCAAATTAGTCTCTAGTTTGGAACTAGCATTAACATATAAGGATTTATCGCTGCTACAAGCCAATCCCGCTAAAGGAAAAGCGTGGGTAAATCCAACATTATTTCTACCTATCTGGGAATTGTAGCCTCGGAAATAAGGAACGGAAAAGTCACCAAAATTGGCCGCATATTCATCGCTGTCAAGGTAGGAATCTATTTCAGCCTCAAAACCAGATTCAGCTAAAATTTGCATATGCTGGGCTATCTCTGCATAGCTTTCAGGAGCGCGTCCCAGAAGATGTTTGAAATTCAGCTCGACGAATACAGGAGTAGAATATTTCTCCCAAAATAAGCTTTTATAACGTTCTGAGGTAGCTAACAAACGGATAAAATCACGAGTAGTAATCTGACCAAAACGAATTTGAGACTCAGCTTCTCTCAATCTCTCGCTTTCCATAAAGTGCGCATTACCAAAGACCTGCTTGTATGCAGCTCTAATGACTAACTCAACATCATTTTTAGTTAAAGAATCATTAGAGAGAGTTACTACAGAACTTGTAGCTAGGCTATCGCGATATTTTTCCGCTAGGGTTTTTTCGGCAATAACTACAGGAGTGAAAATAGTCGATTTGCCATTGCTAGTAGCCTTAGACTCAGTTTTTGATATTGTTTTTCTAGGCTTTTCTTGTACTGCCACATTGGATTGTTGAGATTTCTTGCCTAGTTTGAATAATTTTTTCAGCATTATTGACTGTCTGTATCAGAAGTATGAGAGGTGTGAATTAATATTTTAAAATTCGTTTTATTGTCTCATAACTTGGAAGTGAGATAAGTTCACACGAATTCTAGTACAGAAGTTCTAGTGTTAAGAAACGTGTGTAATCTTTGATCTGTATCCATTTTTATGGAGTCGAAAGGGATAATTGTAAACATTGTTGGACAAATACTTGCAAAAAAAGATAATGCTTCTAATTTGCTCGAATTGCGAAGTATTGCTCTTGCTTCATTTACTATCACAATTATTAACCACTGATCTTTATAGATGAAAAACAGTTTATTCAACCCAGAAGTTTCTCGCCGAAAATTAAATTTTAATCCAGAAGGTTTTGACTTAGCTAAAGCGATCGCAGCTAGGAAAACAACTAAAAATCTAGTCGAACCACAGCAGACCCAGCTTGCGGACAAGTATCTCAATGCTTTTAATGATTTTAAGCCAATAGAATTAATCGATAGTACTAGTGTTGAAGAACAGCAAATTGTGATCAATGCTGCTTACAAACAAGTGTTTGGCAACGCCTATTTAATGGAAAGCGAGAGATTGCCGGTCGTTGAATCTCAACTGTGCAGTGGCGAAATTACCGTGATGGAGTTTATTCGTCAGTTAGCAAAATCTCCACGCTATCGTTCCCTATTCTTTGATACTTGCACTAATGTTAGGGCGATCGAATTGAACTTTAAACATCTACTCGGTCGCGCTCCTGAAAATTACCAAGAAATCTCTCAACATATTCAAATTTTAGCGGACGGTGGTTTTGAAGCGGAAATAGATTCCTACCTTGACAGCGACGAGTACTTCCAGAATTTTGGCACTAATATAGTGCCTTATTACCGAGGTTATAGTACCCAGACAGGAAAGAGTTTAGCGGGATATACCCACTCCTTTGAATTATTACGCGGTGCATCCAGCAGCGACAAATCCAATAGTGTTAACTCTGCACCTAAAATTCAATCTGCTTTACTGCAAAATCAAGCTTCCGAAATTGCTCCTCTCTCTGGAGTTCCCGAGTCAGAACCAATATTAACGCCATTAAAACCCGTTAAAGTTAAATACGAACCATTTAAAGATTTAGAAATTAGAAGCATTGGTAGTAGTGCGCTAAAAGCTCAAGAAACAAGTGTTTCCCCAGCCACTTGGCTACAACAATTTAATGCTCGCAAAGCTGCTGCTACTTTCCCTGCTGCTAGATTGAGTCAGCCAGTAAAATTATATGCTGGCGCAAAGGGAGAAGAAGCGGAGGTTGTAATTCGAGCGGCTTATAAACAAGTGTTTGGTAATGCCCACCTTCTAGAAAGTCAGAGAGCTTTAACTGCTGAATCCAGATTAAAAGACGGACAATTAACAGTAAGAGAATTTATTCGCGAAATAGCTAAATCCGATGCTTATCGCTCGATCTTTTTTGAATCTTGCTCCAACATCAGAGCGATCGAATTGAACTTCAAGCACCTGTTAGGTCGTACTCCGAATAATGCTCAAGAGCTAGCCGAACACAGTGCAATTCTCTTAGAACAAGGATGGTGGGCGGAGATTGATTCCTATCTAGATAGTTCGGAATACAAGGAGAATTTTGGCGAGGATACAGTTCCTTACTACGTAGCTTATAGTAGTCAGACTGGTAAAAATGTTGATGGCTATAATCGTATTTTCCAATTGATGAATGGCTGTACTAGTAGCGATCGCTCTGTTGGTAATTCTATTGCTGCCAGTACTAAATCTCAGCTACAAAAGTCTTTATTCAAACTAGCTCCTCAACCAATTATCTTGAAACCTCTAACAGAGGTTGATTCTAAAAAAGGTTTTGGTTCCTTGACACAGCGTACTTCTCCCACAGATTTAACACCTGCTGTTAGCGAAGCCTATACTAAAGCTTTTGCAGACTGTCCAATTGTCGAATTAGTAGATGCCAAGTCTGTAACTCAACAGGATTTAGTAATTGAAGCGGCTTATAAACAAGTATTTGGTAACGCTCACTTGATGGAAAGTGAGAGATCTCCTCAACTCGAATCACAACTTCGGGGTGGTGAAATTACCGTGATGGAATTTGTGCGTCAGTTGGCAAAATCTGAACGCTATCGCGCATTATTTTTAGAAAAATCCAACAATTTAAAAGCGATCGAACTTAACTTCAAGCATTTACTAGGTCGTTCTCCTGAAAATTCAGCCGAAATTTCCCAACACATTCAGATTCTGGTGGAACAAGGTTGGTCGGCAGAAATTGACTCCTATCTCGATAGCGACGAATATACCCAGAATTTCGGCACTACTATAGTTCCTTATTACCGAGGCTATCAAACCCAAACAGGCAAAGATCTTACAGGATACACTCGTTCTTTCCAGCTACTACCTGGTGCTTCTAGTAGCGATAAATCAATCTCTAAAAATAGTTATACTCAGTTAGAGAAAAATATCTTGAGCGATTGCTCTAATCCAATTACGCCCTTAACTCTGAATGCTGGTAGTGATACTGTCTTCACTGCTGGTAGCGGTACTGTCTTTCTCCGTTCCAACGAAATACCTCCCTCTATACCCAAACCTCCCCGCAAACTAACTCAAAGCGAGTACCCAACATATCAGTCTTTATCTTCAACTCAAAGGGCGATAATCAATCAAAACGACTATCGGGCTGCAATTGACTCCACTAAGATTAAATTTGTCCCTGGTGGCTCATCACAAGAAGCAGAATTAGCTATTAGAGCTTTATACAAGCAAATTCTAGGTAATGCTTATGTCATGGAAAGCGAACGGTTTATTACCGCCGAATCTCAACTAAAACAAGGAAATATTACCGTCCGCGAGTTTGTCCGTCGTTTGGCGAAATCGGAACTGTATCAATCTCGTTTTATTTATAACTGTCCCCGCTATCGTTCCCACGAACTAAACTTCAAACATCTTTTGGGACGCGCACCCGACAGCTATCAAGAAACTATCGAACACAGTAACACTTTAGATAGTCAGGGTTATGAAGCAGATATCGATTCCTATATCGATAGCGAAGAATATCTATCTGCTTTTGGTGAAGATACAGTACCTTACTATCGCGGTTATAACTCCTTAACAGGTAAAAGCTTGTTGGGATATACCAATATGCTAGAAATGCTAGATAGTGCTTCCACTAGCGATAAAGCTAATAAGTGCGGCAATAAACCCAGATTGCAAGAACAACTGATGACTAAACAGGCTAATGTTACTCAAGCACCTCAGATTAATAGTCAACCTGTTACAGATACAGTCAGTCTAATCAGAAAAGTGCTTAACTTGATTTAAGTCAGGAAAATAGAAAAGTATTGCCCCCAAATATTGGGTTTTGTCCAACTTGGGGGCAACCTAACTCAATGCTGGCGCTTATAAAATTTACAGTTACCAGCATTTTCGATGATTGCCCTAGATATAGCTTGGTAAGGATTGAAAAAACAACTGGCAAGATGTCAAATTTACCTTGAAAGTAGACCTATTTAACTTCAGATGAATTTTTGATTTGGGAAATAGCAATGTTGGCAAAAAGAGGAATTCCTTCTTGTTGGCTGTTTATTAAGTCTTCTAATAAAGGTAAAGTTTCTGGTTTAGCTAATTTGCCTAAAGCAAGAATTGCTCTTTTTTTGCTCTCAATATCGTCTTTTTTAAGAAGAGGGAGTAAATAAGGTAAGGCTAGTTCGGAAGGAAGTCTACTTAAAGCCATAATTGCTTCAAGACGCACTTCAATATCTTCATCCTCAAGACTAGATGCTATCGATTGTTGGGATAACTCATCCCCATGTTCTTCAGCAATTTTTGTAATTGCCTCTAAAGCAGCTAAACGAACATTTTTATCGTCCGACTTGAGAGCTTCATGTAACGGTTTGACCGCTTCAACTCCTACATATGCCATTGCCCAACTAGCTTGACCCTTAACTGAGTTGGGATAGTTTCCCCTAACAATTTTTAGTAAGGCAGGCAAGGCAGAAGCTCCGATCCTTGCTAAAGCTCCCGCAGAAGAACTTCTAACTACTGTATCTTCATCTCGAACCATTGCTGCAATCAAGTGATTGATTGTATCGGGTTGTTGAATTTGAGCTAATGCTTTAGCCGCAGAACGACGCACTACAGGATTGTGGTGTTGTTGAAGAGCTTCTAATAAAAAAGGAATTGCCGGTTTCCCTATCTTACCAAAGGCTTCGACTAAACTTAATCTAACCAAACCTCTCGAATCAGCTAAAGCTTCCGTCATTTTTAATAACAGTTCGCTATGACTAGAATCTATAGTGGCATTCTTCAGTTGTTGATTGACTTGTTCCAATAAAAGATCGGTAGTAACTAAATCTGGAGTTTCATGAGAAAAACTGACCATAATAATTAAATTAACCAATTAAATCTAAAGTTATATTAAACGCCTAATGTGAATTAGATTTTAAGAAGGAGTAACAAACTCGAAAGTAAGGACATTGATAGAAAAGCGCTTGCGAAGAAGAAGACGCAAGGTATGGGAGGCAATCTTGGCAGTCATGTGAAGAGCAAGACCTTGAACAGTTTTGTTTAAAAGTCGTTCAGGATTACGACCAGTATTTTGAATTTCATGAAAAACCCCTTCAATTCTTTGTCGGACACGGCTAATTAAACGTTGGAAGTTAGACGATTTTTGATGATGTTGATTTTGACGATGTATTGTCCAAATACGATTGCCTGTGGAACTGGTGATTTGCTGTTGCCAGTCTTGACCGATAAAACCTTTGTCAGCGTAAATATCGCAATGGCGAACAGTTTCTAAAATTCCTTCCACTGATTGACGCTCATCAGTATTAGCAGAGACTAGTTCGTAAGCAACTGGGACTCCTTTGAGAGTAGAGAGCATAACCAGTTTGTAACCGAAATACTTCATTTTTCTGGCAGCGCAGTATCCGTAATCGGCACTGCCATGAAAATCGCTATGTCTTTTGCTTCTTCGGTATCCCATCACGGGAATTGGTTTAGTATCAATCACAAAGCTAGTTGCGTTTTCTCCTCCTAGCTGTCGAACCCATTTTCGGCGTAGCGTTTCCAACATCTTTCCTAATTTTCGCAACCGCCGATTGAATTGACTTTGGGATAACAAGTTAGGAAACCATTGCCCGTAATTAGCTCGAAGCGAGAGCTATCGCTCTCCAGTCGTCGAAGACGACGATCTGCGCCCCTGGCGCTGCACCAATAAACTGAGTCTCTCCCGGGAATGGTAGATAGTCCATGAGCAATGCCAGAGTCATAATTTCACTGTCGCTCATCTCTGGTTTTGCCCCTGGTGACAGAGGCTTCAAGGTTTTTCCTACATGCGGGCTAGCCCTTTGTGCCTGATACCAATCATCAACCAGAACAAACACTGTGATTATTAGGCGTTCAAAGTCTATGCTATTCATGAGGAAAGATTTTTTGATAGGTAGCTTGGTAACTCCCATCATCTGTCTTTTCCTCACTTTTTCCTAATTCACATTAGGCGTATTAAATCGTTCACCATAAACAAGATTAATCTAACCCTTATTATTTATATTCTTGCTCATCACCTCTATATTTTATTAGAGATGATTGTAAAGTTTTTTATCAATTCAAAATTATCAAATAATCAGGAGAAATAAATGCTTGATGCTTTTTCTCGCGCGGTGACTTCTGCCGACGCAAGCGGTTCTTTTATTGGTGGTAGCGACCTAGATGCTCTAAAAAGTTTTATTGCTGATGGTAACAAACGCCTTGATGCAGTTAATTTTTTAGCAAGTAATTCTAGCTGTATTGTTTCTGATGCTATTGCAGGTATTGTCTGCGAAAGTCCTGGTTTAACAGAGCCTGGTGGTGGTGTTTACACTAACCGGAAAATGGCTGCTTGCTTGCGCGATGGAGATATCATTCTTCGTTACATCACTTATTCTTTATTAACTGGTGATGCTTCTATTCTTAACGATCGTTGCTTAAACGGATTGAAAGAAACTTACGCTGCTTTAGGCGTTCCTACTGGTAATACTTCTCGCGCTGTGGCAATTATGAAAGCGGCCGCTTTAGCTTTTGTTAATAATACTGCTTCTCAGCGTAAAGAATCTGTAACAGAAGGCGATTGTGTTTCCCTTGCTTCAGAAGTAGCTAGCTATTTCGACGCTGTAACATCAGCTATTAGCTAAAAAAAGGGTTACAAGTCAACTTCAAATTTAACATCTCAGTCAACTTTCTAATAGGAGAAATACGAATTATGAAATCAGTGTTAACCACTGCAGTTGCTACTGCTGATTCTTCAGCACGCTATCCCAGTAATTCTGACCTTGAGTCCGTTCAAGGTAGCCTTCAACGTGCATCCGCTCGTATGGAAGCTGCGGAGAAATTAGCTGCTAACTATGATGCAGTAGCTCAAGAAGCAGTTGATGCTATTTACAGCAAATATCCTAACGGAAGCGGTCGTGATATTGATGCTAATACCCAGAAAGGTAAATGCAAACGCGACATCGTTCACTATCTTCGCCTAATCAACTACTGTCTAGTCGTTGGCGGTACTGGTCCCGTTGATGAGTGGGGAATTACTGGTGGACGTGAAGTTTACCGTGCTTTAGGCATCAATACAGCTACTTATGTAACTGGTTTAACTTTCCTCAGAGATCGTGGTTGTGCGCCTCGTGATATGTCTGCTCAAGCATTGGTTGAGTACCGTACTTACCTTGATTACATTATCAATGCAATGTCTTAAGGGCATCTATATATTTAGGAGAAAAAAATAAACCAATGGGAAATTTAAGTGCTTCAGCGACCCTTGGTTTAGATGCTTTTGAAGGTTCTCCTGTGGAATTGCGTTCCAACTTTACAGAAGAAGATTTGCAACAGGTTATTCGTGCTGTTTATAAGCAGGTTTTGGGTAACCAATATGTATTTGAAACTGAAGAGCTGACTAGTGCCGAGTCATTGCTACGTAATGGTGACATTACCGTTCGTGATTTTGTCAGAGCAGTGGCTAAATCAGAACTATACAAGTCGCTCTTCTTCTATTCGGCATCGCAATATCGCTTTATCGAACTTAACTTTAAGCATCTATTAGGTCGCGCTCCCCAAGATCAATCCGAAGTTAGCGAACACGTCGCTACTTATAACGAACAAGGTTACGACGATGAAATAGACTCTTACATTGATAGTGATGAGTATATTTTAAGTTTTGGAGAATCTACCGTTCCTTATCCTCGTAGTATTAGATCGCAGACTGGATTGAAAAACGAAGCATTCAATCGGATGTTTTCATTATTGAGAGGTTCTGCCACTAATGATAGTGGCGGTAATGCCAGATTGATTACTTCAATTGCAGCTAATACGGCTACACCGATCAAAGCTCCTGCTATTGGCAATGGAGCGAATTATGGCAATACTGGGAAACGTTTTAGAATTAGTTATTCTAGTTCTCAGGCTGCTGCTAGATTAAATAGATTGAGCAAACGAGAGATTGTAATATCTTATGGTCGGATGTCTAAAACAGTTCAGAACATTACTAGAAAAGGTGGCAAAATTCTCAGTATCAATGAGGTCTTGTAATACTATAATTTAAGTTCTAGACTAACTAGAAAATAATATCTATCTGATTTCTTAAGGGTAAAAACTTGAGAGATTTTTTCTTGAGTACCACATTGGGAACAAATCTATCCCTCTTTCATCAGTCTAGGCAGAAGAATAACAAAAGTCATCCCAAAGATAGACCAAGTAATGCAAATAATCAATCTCATTTATTTTGGCAATAAGCCTTGGGAATCCTAAAGTCAGTTGCGGAATCGGATAGATTTTTAGCCACTTTAAAATTAAATTAAAGTATATGTAAGGTTGCAAAATCAACTGTATATTATTTAGAAGAGATTTCCAGCCTTTACCACTATCCCATAATTCCTGTTCTTGAAAAGTTTCTGAAATAGGAGCGACGGCAGGATTAAAAGATTTGCTATGAAGACAAATCATTAAATAGGCTGACATAATTAATTCCCACCACTTCTGAATCTGTTCATAGTGAGTCACTCGGAAATCTGCCCACCCTAGTTCACTTTTAGATTGTTTAAATCCATATTCTATCCACATTCTTACTCCATAAATTTCCCCCACTTGTTTATATTTAACCTGAGGAATTTCAGTCATCACAAACCAGATATTTTCTGGCTTAATATTTTCCTTGTCTCTGGTAATCTCCCAATATTGAATCTTCCTTCTTTTGCCATATATTATCTCTCTAATATATCTAGTTTCTTTCTTTCCATCCCACCTTGTATGTTCAAAATCTCGCCATTTATTGGCTCTGACAATTGCTTCTTTTTGCAGCCATACCCCATGATTACTGCGAATAGCTACCGCATATTCTATTCCTAAGTCTTTAATTACACTAATAAAATTACTGTGACTCTCCCCATAAAGACGCAGCGCTTACGCGCAGATCGTACAGCCCCTATCGGGGCAAAGTCGCTTTGCGACGCTGGGGCATTAGCCCCGTCTAGCGCACGACTGAGAAAGCTTTGCTTTCTGCGCTAAAATTCTCTTTATTTTAAATCCTATTGCTTTCAACTCTTTAATTAATTCTGCTCCTAATTCTGGCTTAGTTTTATATTTATCTCCTTCTTTTAATCTCTCTCTTGGTTTAAATACTTTAAATTTCAAGGGGAAAGTCATTCCTTCACAATAACCATATGCATTAACTGAGACTATTCCACTTTCTATTTTTCCGAGATTCCCAATATATTGCCTTTTAACATAATCAGTTGTCTTCCCTTGTCTTGGTGCGCGTTCCCTTGCGCCTTACGTCGAACGGCGCTAATGCGCCATCGTCAGCTTTGCTGACTCTGAGGCGGTAGCCTCTGTGGGTCGCACCGCTTCTTTTTATCTCCTGTTTCATCTATGATTATGTCGATTTCTCTTCCTTCTAAGATATTGAAAATAATCTCTAATCTTCTTTTTTCTAATTCCTCTGCTTCCCAAGGTGATTCTGTTAAGAAATGTAATAATCCTTGTTCATTTTTTAGTCCTACTGCCTTGGCTATTTCAGGTAAACTCTTTCTTTTTAGATCGCCGATTATTCCTAAATGAAGATATTTGAACGCTTCATATGCTCTTACTTCTCTGAATAAATCTCTGTAGAGTTCGCAGTAAGTATCTACACATTTGACCGTTAATTGAGGAGGGCGAGGCTTAACCATACTCTCTGTCTGTCTTTCAGACTTTTTTCTTCATTTTACCTCTCCCAGAATGATGAAAGAGGGATACTCCTCTTTTGTCACTCTCCAATATTTCCTATTAAAAAAAGGTTTTGGGAGACAAGTATCTCAATTCTTTGAGCCGTTTGTAGTTACATTTTTGCCACTTGATCGCTTTAATAGAATTTATACTCAGAAATAACAGACAAATTGCATAGTATGTAGGGATTACAGAATTTGAAAATGACAAAAGTTTTCGGAGAGTGACAGAATAAGGATACTACTTCTCCGTCGCGGCACTAATTAGTCAAGTTGTACGGCTATAAGTGTTAGGGAAAGTTGTTCTAAACTGAAAATAGTACCAAGTCTTGATTTGCTCACTATTTTAGAACACTTGATTTTAAAGCACTTATTTATATGTCAACTTCCACGCAATCTTTGGAGAAGCCCTTGTTCAGCTTTCGCCAATTATGGAATATGAACTTTGGCTTTTTGGGGATTCAGTTTGGCTGGGGGTTACAGATGGCAAACATGAGCGCCATTTTTGAGCATTTGGGTGCAGATGCCGACCAGCTACCGATTCTTTGGTTAGCAGCGCCTTTGACAGGCTTATTGGTGCAGCCGATTGTGGGCAACTTGAGTGACTATACCTGGAATGCTTTGGGCAGAAGACGACCCTACTTTTTGACAGGAGCAATTTTGGCATTTGTCGCTTTAGTTTTGATGCCCCACTGTTCCCACCTTTGGCTTGCAGCAGGTTTACTCTGGATTTTGGATACTAGCGCCAACATTAGCATGGTGCCTTTTCGCGCTTTTGTTGGTGATTTGCTGCCTCCCGAACAGCGAACCAAGGGATTCGCGATGCAGAGTATTATGTTAGGTTTGGGGGCGGTTTCTGCTTCTGCCTTACCTTGGATACTCAGTAATGTTTTTAAACTCAATAATGCTAGCAGCCCGCTACGGAAGATACCGCTAACGGTAGAAGTATCTTTTTACGTCGGCGGTATATTATTTTTGGGTACTGTGTTGTGGACAATTGTGACTACTCCCGAATATCCTCCCGCAAATTTAGCCAACTTTGAGGCGCTTAAATCGGCTAGAGGCGGCTTGATGGGTAGTTTGAAAGAAGCCTGGCAGACTTTGGGCAATATGCCCAGTGTGATGCAGCAGTTGGCTAAGATCCAGTTTTTTACCTGGCTAGGTATTTTCTGTTTTCTGCTTTATTTTCCCCCCGCCGTTGCCCGAAATATCTTTGGCGCTACGAGTCAGGATTCTACTCTTTATAGTGACGGTATCGAGTGGGCAGGGATTTGCTTTGCTGTTTACAATGCGGTTTGCATTGGTTTTTCGTTTGTCTTGCCCCGAATTGCTCAGTATTTAGGTCGCTCTTTGACCCATAGCCTGTGTTTACTCTGTGGCGGTGTGGGTCTCGTTTCGCTGCTAACTATCCGCAATCAGTATGTTTTGCTGTTGGCAATGTTGGGCTTGGGTATCGCTTGGTCGAGCGCCTTAATTATGCCCTATGCGATGCTGAGTAGTTCAATTCCGCCTCAACGTCGGGGGGTTTTTCAGGGAATATTTAATTTTTTTGTGGTCTTACCAGAGGTGGTGGTAGCTTTGGGATTTGGCTGGGTGATGCTGCATCTGCTTCATGAGGATCGCCTGTTAGCGGTGGTAATTGGTGGAGTCTCTTTAATTATTGCGGCGGGATTGACTTTATTGCTGCAAAATACGGAGGATTTAGCTTTAGACATCTCAGAAATTGAGCAAAATAGTTTAATAACAGGAACTACCGCAGATGAGCAAAAACTATCATGATGGGTAAATTTGATCGCTTACCTCAACTACTGTTTTTGGCAGTTACCGTCTTGATTTATAACGTCATGGCAATGGCGATCGCCAATTCGTTATTTGTGAGCCAGGTGGGCGCAGGACAGCTTCCCATTGCTTTTATGCTCATTGGTTTATGTTCCCTGCCAATCTATGGCGCATTCTCTCAGGTAGCAGATCGCTATACTCGTCCCCAAATGTTTCGCGCTGTTTTGTTAGGCTCGATCGCTCTCATGTTGGGGTTACGCTGGTTGGTTAGCTTAGATACGGCGTGGGTTTACTACGTTCTGCTGATTGTGATCTTTTTTCAGTGGGATTTCTACAATAATCTACTCTATCCTGGGCTATTAACGGACTACTTCACGACGATTGAATATAAGCGTAACGCTCCCTATATCGGGATTGCCCAGGCGGTAGGAACATTGTTAGGCGGTGGCTATACTCTGCTCTTATCAAATCACTTTCCTAGTCGGGATTTACTCTGGTGTCTGCCAGGATTTATGGCGATCGCTTTTGGACAGCTAGTTTATTTGGAAAAGTCCCAACGCCGTTTACAAACTTCGGCTAAAACGGAACAGATCAGCATCGTTGAATCTTTAAAAGTATTGCCCGATTTGGGTCAACGCTACCCTTTAGTTTTATTTTTGGCAGCTAGTACCTTCTTGCTAGTAATTATTTATATTTGCTCGGAGTTTCTCTGGTTTAATATCTATGGACAGCAGTTCGACGAGTCCCAGTTAACGGGATTTCTGGGCTTAATGCGGATGGTAATCTCAGCAATTCAGGTGGTATTTCTCTACGGAATTACTCGTCCTCTACTCAATTGGATCGGAGTAGCGCGCCTCAACGCCGTCTTTCCCATAACTACCTTGTTGAGTTTGGCAGGTCTACTATTCAATTTAAAACTCCCCATGGCGATCGCCCTTCACATCAACGGCGACGCACTCTATAAATCGATTAATCTGCCCGTCCATCAGCTCAACTACAATGGTATTCCCCACCAATATATTGGGAGAATACGGGCAGTCAGTGACGGCTTAATCTATGCGCTGGGGCTAACCCTGGCAGGGGCAATTCTCTGGCTGTGTCATCTTTATCTCAGTTTAGAACAAATCATCTGGCTGGCAATTATTTTAACCCTGCTGCTGCTGCTGGTACGACTACCCATGGGCAAATTTTACCTGCAAAGCCTAGAAGACATGATTCGCACTGACGCGATCGATCTTAATGACTTTGGTACAGGACAAAATCAGCTACCACCCCAATCGAGTAAGGTAACTCGCGAATTTCTCACCGATAGCGATCGCTATATCCAAATCAAAGGTTTAGAATTAGCCGCTAATTTAGGCAATCCCGAACAGTTTTTTAGCGAAGTTAAAACTTTATTAGCCGATGCCGACAGCGATGTCAGAGAAGGTGTTTTACAACTATATAGTCAGGCGAGCCAAACTAGCCTGCTCCAGTTTACTCCTTTGTTAGCAGCAGACCAGCCCCAGATCTGCGCCGCCGCCCTAGAAGTCCTGATCATCAATCAATATCCTTTTACCGCAGGGGAATTAGAGCCGCTAATCCAAAACTCTGCTACTGAAGTCAAGGCATTAGCCCTAGTTGCTACTTTCCAAAATACGCCAGCAGAAAATTTAGACAACAAAGTTAAAGAACAGTTTTGGCAAATTGAACTAACCAACGAAACAGTAAAGGCGATCGCCAGAGTGGTGCAATATAGTCAAAATCCCGAATTTATTACTCTGCTCGAATATTTGCTACCGCAAACCCAAGCTGATGCCCGAAAAGCCGCTTTAAACGCTTTAGCCAATCTAGCTGCCCCCAATGACACTCATCTAGCTAAGATTGCCCTGGGAGAAGTGCAGCATGAAGATCCTGGAGTACGAGCCGCCGCCTATAAAATACTGGAAATTACCCGCTGTGTGACAACT
>JBCCNG010000017.1:0-18412 GCA_039025955.1 Cyanobacteria bacterium P01_C01_bin.72
ACAGGTATCAAGAAAGTTGCTGTTGTTGGTGCTGGCATGAGCGGTCTTACTGCCGCACATCGCCTTACTCAAAACAATCTGGACGTGACTTTGTTTGAAGCTCGCGATCGAATCGGTGGGCGCATTTGGACAGATAAGCGTTTAGGTTTTCCCCTCGATTTAGGGGCTAGTTGGATTCATGGGACAAATGGCAATCCAATTTTTAAAATGGGAAAAGAGTTGGAGCAAAGACTAATCCCAACAGGGGATGACTATATTATTCGCGGTCGTGGTGGGCGTAAAATCGCTCAAAAAGATGCTCCAGATTGGTTGGAGGAGGTTATTAGTATTCAACATAGTGCGGGAGCTAACTTAGATCAAATTAATCAATGGGGTTATCTTTTCGTCAAAGAGTTCGGCGGAGCTGATGTTATATTTCAAGACGGCTTTGCAGATATTTTTGAGGCTCTTGAAGGCAATTACAAAACCCATGTGAATACTGTAGTTAACGAGATACGAAATACAGTCGATGGTGTGATCTTGGGATTGGATGGAAAAGTTAATCAACTCTTTGATTCCGTATTGGTGACAGTACCTTTAGGGGTTTTGAAGCAAGGTAAGATAAATTTTTATCCCGAGTTGCCTGCAAGAAAACGGAAAGCCATCAATCGACTGGGCATGGGTACATTGGACAAAGTTTACTTGCTATTTGATGAACCTTTCTGGGATTTATCAAACACCTGGATTGTCACCCCAGAAAACGATCTTCCCCCTGGTCAATTCAATCAGTGGCTTAACCTACATCGTTATATTGGCAAACCTGTAATTATGGCTTTCAATGGTGGACCCCCTGCCTTGACATTAGCAGCGTTATCTGACGAAGAGGTGGTAGAGAGGGCGTTGAAAACTATTTATTCTGCTTATTCCAGCTAGATAGAAATAACATATCTAAATGCTTGGTTCGGATTAATCGATGACTCTTCGCTAACTCAGTATTGCGATATTTTATCCTGGGCTATAGGAAATCATCAAATCGCCATGCTTTTTCAAGACTCGCAATGCTTTATTCTTAATTTTCCTGACAGTTTCGCGACTAATGCCACAAAGCTCGCCAATTTGGTCGTAGGTTCTGATTTGTCCGTCTTTTAACCCGAAACGCAGCATAATTACATCTCTCTGCCTGGGAGATAAAGTATCCAGCAGACTATCAATTTGAGAACTCAATTCTCGTTCGCAAATATAATCGGTAGGAGATGCAGAATCATCGGGTAAGATCTGTCCTAGCTCGGTTTGGTTCTCATCGACAGTCATATTAAGACTTTTGGGTTTACCTCGATAAGAAGCTTGAATGATATAACGTAAACGCTCGATGGTAATGTCCAACTCTTCTGATAATTCACTTTCTGTTGGTCTTCTTCCCAACTCCTGTGATAATTTACGAGTGGCTGTCTTTAGCTTGTTTAATTTATCAGTAATATGAATTGGCAAGCGGATAGTACGAGACTGATTGGCGATCGCTCTAGTCATTGCCTGCTTAATCCACCAATAACTATAGGTAGAGAACTTATATCCTTTACTAGGGTCAAATTTTTCGGCTGCTCTCATCACGCCAATACTTCCTTCTTGAATTAGATCTAACAAAGATAGACCTCGATTTTGATATTTCTTGGCAATGGAAAACACCAACCGCAGGTTAGCCTTTGCCATTTCTTGTCTAGCAAGCTGTCCTCGATGAACGATTTCCTTTTCTTCAGTTGTCAAATTTTCTCGTTCTAATAGAGGCATCATCGCCTGAATTTGATTGGCAAATTTAATCTCCTCAGCCCCACTTAATAAAGGATTTCGCGCAATTTCTTTAAGGTAATTAGCAACTGTGTTGTCAGAGTCGATCATGTCAAGTACTAAACTTAAAAATCGTTATTTAAAAATGGTTTAAATTTTTCTATAATCTTGCTTATTTACCGTTATCACGAGCGGTACGAATCATATTTTGTCAGTTGCTTCTTTCAATACCGACTCGGTTACAAAAAGCAGTAATCATTCTTCCGTGTTGGGCGATCGCTTTACCTCGAACTTTATTGAATTTAGCTTTACCCAACCAGTTACGAAATAGTATGACTATAGGTGCAAACATAATTAAACCTCGTGTCTCAAATCAAAAAAAACAGAATCAAATGAAATGGCAGACTAGCTGACAGCGAAGGAAATTAAGCCAAGAACAGTTATAAATAAAGCTGCAACCGCACTTTGCTTGAGATAAGTTCTTTGCTGATAGAAACCTGGATACTCTGCGTAAGTCATTTCTGGTTCTAAAGCGTAGTTATTGAGGACACCGTTATCTAATTGAGCAGTTGTATACATAGTTCTTAAGTTCGCTTGTTAATCCATGTAAACAAATATAACAATTTTTGTAACAAAATATTAAACAAGCTTGACAAAAAGATTTAAATTGCCTGAGAAATATCTATTAGTTCCTGTATTTTCAGGTACTGTAGAGCAATCTTAAGTAAATCTATAGTTTGTTAACAATGGGTTCTGGAATGTAAAGAACATCATTAACAATTCCTCCAAAGCCCAGAAATATGAATTTTAAACATAGAATTTCAAACATAGTCATCAAGACAAGATCGAGAGTTTTGCGTTCCAGTTTTGAAAAACTCTCGATCTTGCTGAATGCCTTGTTTTATTACGCCAAGATGTTGGCTATATCTCTTTAAGGGATAAATGCGATCGCTAAATATTCCCCTCTACTCCTCGCAAAAAATCAAAATCTTTTTGATTTTTTGCGGGGGGATATAATAAATCGGGTTTTCCTAGTTGCTTACTTGACTGGCACTAGAAAAAGGTGTTAGTAAATCTTCTCCAGATTCAAAGCTATCTTCACGACTTATTTCGCCAATAAGATTTGATTCTTTGTTAATACAGCCAGGTTTTTCCGTATATTGGCAGACTCTAGCATAGAGTCGAGTACGGCTACCTGGATTTCCATTAGAAAAGTTTACTTGCCCATCTTCAGTAATAGAAACGCCACAAGCCGAACAAGTTTGAAGATGATCAGAGATATTACTATTCATTATCATTTAGGATATATTGCTACTTCTTTGCTGCTATTTTTCTTTAAACTACTAGTGGATTAATTCCCATTTTTCCAACAATGAGGCGTAAAACCGCAATCTGTTGATTAAATTCAAGTGCTACGACTTTTTTCAAAATGGCGGTAGCAGGTGCAGAAAGCTGAAAACCTTCTGGAGTAGAAATGATTTCTCCAGAACGCATCCATTCCGCCAACTGATACCAAAAAGCAAGTTTGTTATTGCTACTAAGAGTTCCGTAGGCACGGGTAAGAGGATTATTTGCTCTTGCTACCAAATCGCGAAGAAACTGCAACTGCTCTTCGTCGGATAGATTAGCTACTTCAAAGATTAAACCTCCAAGAAGCTTAATTCTTATAGTTGCATCGGGCGCGGCTGGAGTTACTAAACCTCCCATATTCTCATATATAGCCCATAAAAGCCCTAGTCGGTCGTCGATGGATAAACTTTCAATGGCTTCTACCGCTTGAGGAACGGCAGCAAAAATATTGGAGTAAGTGGAGCGGTCTGTAGTAAAGGTCATGGATCTAAATATTTTGAATTTTAGTAGGTTTTTGGGTAGTATTTTTATCTCAAATAAGCGATACACAACTTAATGTTTGACCGACAAAAAGATAATTTTTGTGAACAATTATTGAATTAATCTCTTTTTTTCTTGACCTTATAAGGTATGCATTCGACATCACATACGTTTAAGAGAAAATTTTTTATGACCTCTTGCCTGACTCCCCGTTACAATTTAGACGATGATTTATCTTGGCTTTTGAGTGTAGATCCTTTGCGTCGCTATTGGATAGCTGTCAATGGGAATAAAGAATTTGCTTTAGGAATCAGTGGATTATTAGCCGATAAGTCACAGATTTTTCAAGATATAGTTCTACAGTTTCGCGCTTTGACTCCAGGTCAAACTTTACGCTTTCCTACTTACAATGAACCAACTCAAATCTACTGTGTGTCATCTAATTGCTATGCCATACTTGGACAAGTGACGGGAGCAGAGGTCTGGCATTTATTCGATCACGAGACTATGGAAAGTTTACTAATGACTGCTCACCCAGATTGGATACCCAGTCCTGGAGATATCGAAAGAAGTCGCGAACTTCTCTCCAAGTCCTGGGAACAATCTTTGGTGGCATAATTATTGCTAACTAATTACCCTCCTAGCTTTTTGGTCTTAGATGCATTAGTTCTTGTAGCGAAGCGAGCAAATTAACTTGTACTAAATCAATTTCTCCTTCAGCAGAAATTAAAAAGCTCCAAACTACATTTACACTAAATGTACTTGTGCGAACTTTTCCTCTAACTTCTACATCTGTTTGACCATTAGCTAATAGTTGAGAAGTTTCAGAAACAGGATTAAAACTCATGTCTGTTGCTTCTTGCTTTAGATAATTGGCAATTGCTTGTGAACCGACTACAGGAGTATCAAAAGGAGGAATTAATTGTCCTTGTTCGGAAAATAGTGCGGCAGTTAATTCAAATTTTCCTCGGTTAAGAGTCGAATAGTACGATTCAATTGCAGCAGTCTCATTTCTGAAAGATAAAGAATCGTCGATTTTGCTCTGAATCATAAGGATTAGGTGCTAAACAGAAAAAGAATTAACGCCCATTTCTACTACAAATTTACGCAGCAATGTAATTTGCTGACCAAATTCCAGTTGGGCTATTTGATTGAAAACGCCAGAGCCAGCATTAGACAGATTGTAATAGGAAGGAACGGGGACGATTTTTCCTGTAGTCATTCCCTCTGCTAACTGATACCAGAAAGCTAATTTATTGTTATTGCTAAATGTCCCATAAGCACGAGTCAGAGGCGTATTGACTCTGTTAACTAGATCGCGCATAAATTGGAGTTGCTGTTCTTGGGGTAAGGATGTCACTTCCTGTAACAAACCTGCAATGAACTGTACCCTAGCAGCACCAGTAGCAGCAGGTGTGATTGCACCGCCTAAATTTCCGTAGATAACCCACAATAAACCTAGTTTTTCATCTGTACTGAGAGTTGTAAATGCAGCTTGAGCATTGGCAACTGCATCAAAGATATTCGCAGATTGAGAGATCGCGTTGGTTGTATAAGTCATAATCTTTAGTGCTTTTGTAAATCGTCTGAGGATCTTTGTTAAGATACATTGCCTAACTGTTAATAAAGGTAACAAAGAGTAAAGTTTTGTTGCAATGCGATCCCGATAAAAAATAGGTCGTAAAAACCGAACACAGATATTAGCTGAGTAGGTTGAAGTTGAAGTCGTGAGGCAGTTACTTATCACCAATTAATTGATAAAGAAATAGCCGTTTGTGAAGCAAGTTAATTATTAAGACTTAGGCATTGCGTGGGCTAGAATAATCAGCCTAAATTTATAGTGTCTTCAAAGTTACCCTAAGATACTGTCTACTAAATTGTTTTGTCTTATCGATAGACAGCAGAGTCTATTATTCAATTTATATAGACACATTTCACTAGATATTCCGAGCAAAAATAAACAGCTACGTAGTCACCCTACATGGAAAAATCACTCAATTTATTATGGATGGACTGTCTTTAATCTTATGCCCGAATTATTTGTTTGCAGCTTATGCGTTAACCGACAGGGCTTAAAGCTGATCGCTCAATAAAACATCACTTATTTTTCCTGCTTCTACTGCCAGAATCTGGGAATCTTTAATCCAGTCCTGGTTAAAAGTGTCGATGTGGGTAGTAGTAATAATCGTCTGAAAGCGATCGCCAATTACTTCTAAGAGTTGCTTTTGACGGTTAGGGTCTAGTTCAGCTAATACGTCGTCCAGCAGTAATAATGGTGGTTCGCCGATTACTTCTTCAATTAGCTTCAATTCTGCCAGCTTCAGTGCTAATACGAGGGTGCGCTGCTGCCCCTGAGAACCATAGTAACGAGCAGGAGTTTGATTAATCACAAATTCGATTTCATCGCGGTGTGTACCTACCACCGTTTTACCCTGATATTGTTCGACCATGCAGCGCTCTTGGATCTTGGCTAAAAAAGCTTGTTGAACTGCGGTGGGACTATCTTCACTCCAGGTGACGTTAGGCTGATATCTGACCTCTAACTTTTCTGTTTCGCCACTAATTCGTTGATGCCAAGCCGCGGCGATGGGGGCAAGTCGCGTAATAACTCTGGCTCGTCTGCGGGCGACTCTCGAAGCAGCGGCGGCTAGCTGTTCGTCCCATAGTTTTAGCTGTGATTTTAGCTGCGGCTCATATTCATCGAGGGAGAAGCTACTATTGCCCGTTTCCTGACGCACGCTGCGGATTTGCTTCAAGAGGGCATTACGCTGCTTTAGAACCTGATTATACTGCTGTAAAATACTGGAATAGACTGGTTCTAGCTGAATCAACAAACCATCGAGCCAGCTACGGCGTGTATCTGGCGCACCACGAACCAAATCCAAATCAAGACTCGAAAACTGAACGGCGTTTAGCACCCCCAAAAAATCTAGCTGACGACGCATATTTTCGCGATTTACCGCTACGGTGCGTCTACCCTGCTTGCGGAACACCATGCTCAGTTCACTGATGCCATATGCTCTTTCTACCTTCGCCTGTACCTGTCCCACAGTAGCAGAGTCTAAAACCAATTCGCGATCGCGACTGGTACGATGACTTTTGAGGGAGGCAAGTAGCTCTACCGCTTCCAATAAATTAGACTTTCCCTGAGCATTGTTGCCCACTAAAATCGTCTTTTGCGCTCTAAATTCAACCAGGCGATCGACATAGTTACGAAAAGATCGCAGATGTAAGCTCTTTAAATACATTGGTTAGCAGAAAGATGGGACAAGGAAGCCGATCAACAGGGGGCGTAAACCAACATATCATCACTTTTGGTTTAAAACCCGTTCCTTATCCCGCAAAACTTACTCGCTGACGCTAGAGGCAAATTCTGGCTGTTGTTGGGCGAGTTTTTCTTTGTCTTTGCGACGCTTTTTAGCATAAAGCTGAATACTTGCCACCATAGTAATCACGAGAGCAGCTATTAACCAGGTTGCTGCATCTAACGGCAGGCTGTTCTTAAATACTGCCAACAGCACAATTAACACTAGCAAAACTGTGGGTGCTTCGTTTAAGGCGCGAAACTGTTGTCCTGTCCACTGACATTCCCCCGCTGCTAGCTTCTTCATAATGCGCTTGCAAAAGTGGTGATAACCAATTAGCAACAGCACAAAAGCTAATTTGATGTGTAGCCAGCTAGATTTTAAGATTTCGGGTTCGGTAGAAATCAAGCCAATTGCCATGGCTACCGTCAGGAGCATGCCTGGGGTGGTAATAATGCTATAGAGACGCTGCTCCATGATCCCATACTGCTTCTTGAGGATGCTGCGTGCGGGTTCTGGTTCTTGCTCTGCTTCGGCATGATAGACAAACAGTCTAACTAAATAAAATAGCCCTGCAAACCACACAACGATGCCGATGAGGTGAAATGCTTTGTACCAATAATAAGCCATATGAAATATTGATTGCGATTATTAAATGCGATAAATGTTTAAATTTTTGAATGTTTAAATTTTAAATTTCGCCTTTATGCGAGTGTATATTTTCTTGCAGCTCATATCACGACTACGCAATAAAATTTTAAAGACGGCGAGAAAGCAGTTTCAAAAACAAATAATGAGTAATGAGATAACGGGACTGGCCAGATTTGAACTGGCGACCTAGCGCTTCAGATTGGTGTAGGTTTCCCTACTCTCTGGACTATCTCTTCACCTTAGACAGAAACTTGAATTTAATTGTCAATAATCCAATTAAAAACCCTGCACATGCCTTTAGGTGGTGGCCGTTATATTGCAGATTCTCTGTCATTAGAGCGATCGCTAACTGTTTCCTGCTTGCTTAATCTGCAATTAGTCTCTGCACCTTCTTTACCAGGAACTATAAAGCTTGGCTCAAGATTACCTTGGTCTCAGGCTGATAAAAACCAAATCTGCGACTTTAGGCTTCCCTGAATTTGACCACATTCATTCACAGAGTTTCCCCTATGATGCCCGATACTTCAGGAGGCGCTTGCTCTATCCACCTGAGCCACAGCCCCTTAACTTATCTCATGCTAGTTTAACGCTGGTTCAAAATTAGAAATTCTAAACCAGATCACCCTCAACATAAACCAACTGCCAGGAAGTCAGGGAAAACAAGATATATTTGTATACAAAACTTTACTAGATTAATAAATATTGCAACATCGGTTCATACTTTTATTATCTAAAAGAAATAAATTTATTATCAGTTCAGGAAAAAACACAAATTTTAGGAGAAAAGTATTATGCCTTATTTAACATTAATCGCCGCTACAGTACCCAATACTGTATCCTGGAGTCCCAAGGTTGCCTTGGTGATGATTGCCTGTAATATTGCGGCGATCGCCGTTGGCAAATTTACGATTAAGAACCAGAGTGCTGGACCTGGACTACCTTCTCCTGCTCTATTTGGCGGCATGGGTTTGCCCGCTTTATTGGGGACAACTAGTTTGGGTCATCTCTTGGGAGTAGGGATGATTTTGGGTCTAGCTAGTGCTGGTGCATTGTAAGAACATGTCTTGAGCACCAAATCTTAAGCTCAAAGCTTTTAAAGCGGAAGGAAAAGTAGGACAATTAAAGTACAAAAGTAGCGCGATAATTTAGAGGCTCAATTATTTCTAGCCTTAGTTATTTTAGCTTTTCTTGACCTCAATTTTCCTTCCTCAAGTCAAAATCAATTGAGCTTATCAGTTTAAAACTGGGCATACTAATTTTAGATTTTTAGTTGTCAGCTTAGGAAAAGGCTTTGAGTTTATCTTTCAAAGAAAAAACCAAAAATTTACTTGTGGTATCTG
Organism: Cyanobacteria bacterium P01_C01_bin.72; assembly: GCA_039025955.1. GTDB lineage: Bacteria > Cyanobacteriota > Cyanobacteriia > Cyanobacteriales > Xenococcaceae > Waterburya. The sequence continues at coordinate 8,888 of JBCCNG010000017.1, forward strand.
GATACATTGTTGCTGGCGGAATTAGTAGCTTACTCATTCTGTTTTTAATGCGGAAAAGTTTGTCTTTTAACAGTCAATCAGCACAGGAATACCACCGCCATATTGAGATGGCACTGCGAGAAGTACATAGATTAGAAAAAGGTTTACTGACGCTTCAGTTGTCTCAGTCAGAATCTGGTCAGAATCTTAAACCGCAAATTGATAGTGTCAATAAAACGCTCGCCAAACTCAAAGAAATTCCTGAATTCATTCCCGAATCAAAGCAAGGGCTGATCAAAATCAACCTCGAAAATCAAGAAGCATTATTAGCCTCACAGTATAAACTAGTTGATCGCATCCAGGATAGCGATTTGGCATTGGCTCAATCTTGCGCCAAGATGACTAGTTTTAAACAGGAGGTAATCAATAATCAAAATATATTGGGCAGCAACATAACTCGCGATCGTCAATTGCTGACAGCGATCAAGAGCCTCCTAGACTTATCAATTATTTACTGCCAAAGTCAAGAATCAGAGCTAGTCTCGGCTATAGAAAACAAAATGAGTGAGATTAGCCTCTCCTTAAATCGTAGTAGCTTTGAGCAAGAAAAATTTTTAATTACGGAATTTGTCAGTCAGAGTAAAAATATTTTGACTCAAACAAAAATTCAGCTCAATTTGGAGCGACAAATAGAATTTTATTCCGTAGGAATTAAACTGCAAGAATTAGAAATTAAATATCTCAATCAACAGTGGCAACATCTCCAAAGGATTAATAACTATCGACTTGTGAGTAGTTTTTTGCTGCTCTTAATTGTCATTTTTATCGCCTATAAAGTCATCGGAAATTTAGCCCGTACTAATCGTAATATTGTCAAAATACTTGAAGGTTTTACTAAAGAATTAGAAACCAAAGTAGAAGAAAGAACGGCTCAACTAGAAGAAAGCATTCATCGAACCGAAACTGCTTTAGCACAGGCGCAAAATGCGAATCAGGCAAAAAGCCGATTTTTAGCCAACATGAGTCATGAACTACGAACTCCCCTCAACGCCATTTTAGGCTTTACCCAGTTAATGACCCGCGATACTTCCATTGGAATGGAACAGCAGGAAAATCTCAAGATTATCAATCGCAGTGGAGAACATTTACTCAAGCTGATCAACGATATTTTGGAAATGTCCAAAATCGAGGTGGGTCAAATAACTCTCAATGAAAATCAGTTCGATCTACATCTGATGCTCAAAAGCATTGAAGAAATGCTGCGCCTGAAGGCAAATGCCAAACATCTCCATCTTGCTTTTAACATTAACAGCGATGTACCGCGCCTGATAAATACAGATGAAGGGAAATTGCGGCAGATAATCATCAACCTGCTGGGTAATGCCCTTAAATTCACGGAAACGGGTTCGATCTTGCTCAACGTCCGTAAAGAAGCGAACCAAAAAACAACCTCGGAGCAAATAGAATTTCTCTTTGCCGATACCTACAGTCTCTATTTTGCGGTTGAGGATACGGGTCCTGGCATTGAACCAGAAGAAATTCAGCAATTATTTACTCCTTTTGAACAAACCAAGGTGGGTCGTGTTTCCAACGAAGGAACTGGTTTGGGTTTATCCATCTGTCACAAGTTTGTCGAACTGATGGGAGGAGAACTCAAGGTTGAAAGTAAAGTCAGTCAGGGCAGTATATTTTATTTTCAAATACCGCTGCGGGAACAAGAACCCAGCATTAGTAGCATTAGTAACCAAAGCGATGAGCGGGGAAAAATTATTGGTCTGGCAAACCAAAAGCAAACCTATCGTATCCTAGCCGTAGATGATGTTCCCGCCAGTCGTCTTTTGCTCAACAAACTCTTAAGCGCAATCGGCTTTGAAGTGCTAGAAGCGGGAGACGGTGAAGCAGCGATCGCTCTATGGCAATCATGGCGACCTGATTTAATCTTAATGGATATGAGAATGCCCGTTCTCAATGGTTACGATGCGACAAAATATATCAAAGCTCAACCATCGGGTTCTAAGACGATCGTGATTGCTCTAACGGCAAGCGCATTTGAAGAAGAAAGAGTTGAAATTCTCTCGGCTGGATGTGATGACTTTATGCGGAAACCGTTTCAGGAGGATGAATTATTAACGAAAATTGGTCAATATCTTGACGTTGATTATTTGTACGAAGAGTCAGCGGCTGATCCAGAGCCAGAAATATTGCGAGCCGAATTAACCAAAGCCAGTTTGGCAGTAATGCCAGAAGCTTGGCGCTCTCAGCTTTACAATGCGGCAGCCCAGGTCGATAACCAGGAGATATTCCAGCTACTAACAGAAATTCCTGAAGACTATCAAGCTTTGGCTCAAGGGCTAGCAGACTTAGCTGAACAATTCCGCTGTGACAAAATTATTGACCTAGCAAAATCTGGTGACTAATGGAAATGCCATCTTTAGAATTTTCCCAAGCCAAAATCTTGATCGTTGACGATCAGCCAGAGAATCTTCACCTGCTTTCAGATGCCTTGAACGGTCAAGTATATGAGGTGAGGGGAGTTATTAATGGAGCAATGGCGTTGATGGTGGCTAAGACCGTAGTTCCCGATTTAATTCTGCTCGATGTGGTCATGCCAGGATTGAGTGGCTATGAAGTATGTGAGCAACTCAAAGCAGACGCGACAACTCGCAAGATTCCGATTATTTTTCTCAGCGCCAGCAATGATTCTATTGATCGGGTCAAGGCTCTGAGTATTGGTGGTGTAGACTACATTAACAAGCCATTTCAGGTCGATGAAGTTCTGTTACGTATCAAAAATCAGCTACAGCTACAGGCGGCTCAACAAGAAATATTGCGCTTTAATGTTGCTCTTGAGCAGCGTATTCTGGAGCGAACTGCCCAGCTAGAAGAAGCTAATCAAGAATTAAAATATGAAATTAAGGAACGGGAGCAGTTAACTAGGCTACTACAGGATAGTGAAGAAAAACTGGAAAGTATTTTAAATTCCTTGGAGGAGGTAGTATGGTCGGCGGATGTTGCCACCAGTAAACTGCTGTTTCTGAACCCCGCAGCCCAAGAAGTTTATGGTCGTCCTGTAGCAGAGCTATTAGCCAATCCTGATCTGCGTCTAGAGTCAATTCATCCAGAAGATCGTGATCGCGTCCAGCTATCTTTGGCTAATAATGTAGAAATTAGCGACATTGAGTATCGGGTAATTCAGCCCAGCGGCGAAATTCGCTGGGTTTGGGAACGTAGCCGCCTAATTTGTGACGCTGGCGGTAAGCGTCGCGACGGTATTATTAGCGATATTACTGATCGCAAGCAGATTGAAGCAGATCTCAGCTACGAGGCGAAACATGATTCCTTGACAGGTTTACCTAACCGAGCAGCTTTCCTAGAACGAGTGGATCAGGCGATCAATCACAGCAAAATTGACCCTCAATATTTATTTGCTATTTTATTTATTGATCTTGATCGCTTTAAAATTGTTAACGATAGTTTGGGTCATCAAATTGGCGATGAGCTACTGATTACCGTCGCTAATATTCTCCGAGACTGTGCCCGTAATCAGGACTATGTAGCCCGTTTGGGTGGCGACGAATTTACGATTGTTTTAGAGCAAATCTCCTCGATTGAAACCGCTAAGGAGATCTCCCAAAAGATTAATGAGCAGCTAGCCGTGCCGATTAATTTGTCGGGTCATAAGGTATTCACTAGCGCCAGCATCGGTATTGTCGAGGCTGATGCCAAACATAAAGATAGCGCCGATTTATTACGGGATGCCGACTTAGCCATGTATCGAGCTAAAGCTTTGGGGAAGGCAAGACACGAAGTATTTGATCAGGAAATGTACGCCGAAACCAAAGAATTATTAGAGATTGAGAATCATCTGCGTCAGGCAATCATTGAAGATCAGTTTATGCTGCACTACCAGCCAGTTATTGCTTTAAAAGCGGATTATTTGTTTGGTTTTGAGGCACTATTGCGCTGGAATCATCCCACTAAAGGTATTATCTATCCTGACAAGTTTTTGGGCATTGCCGAAGAAACTGGCTTAATTATCCCTCTGGGGGAATTGGTTTTAAACAAAGCCTGTCAACAAATGTCCGACTGGCAAAATAGATACCCAGCGGCGGCGGATTTGAGGGTTAGCGTTAATCTTGCGAGTCAGCAAATTAGAGATCCTAATTTCCTTGCCATCCTGGAACAGGCGATCGCCAGCAATAATTTATCAGGGTCGTGTTTGAATCTAGAAATCAATGAAACGATCTTGATGGAGCATCAGTCGGAGACGTTTGATCTCTTTCAACAAATCAAGTCCAAGGGAATCAGATTAAGTATCGATGATTTTGGCACTGGTTATTTGTCCCTGCAATACCTTAAGCGCTTTCCCGTCAGCGCTTTAAAAATTGACCGCTCCTTTATCCAAAACATGTTGCAAAATCGTGATAGTTTTGAAATTATTAAAATGATTATTGCTCTGGCTCGAACTTTAAAAATAAGCGTTGTTGCCGAAGGAATTGAAAACTTCAAACAGCTCAAAGTTTTAGAAACCCTCAACTGCGAATATGGTCAGGGATACATGTTTTCCCAACCCCTTGATAGCGAGTCGACAGAAGTATTTCTGAAACGATAAAGGTTGTTGAATTGTCCTTAGTCATTACTCAAAAACACTCTGGGTAGTCTGTGTTTAAAGCCACAGAGAATTTCCCAAGAAATTGTGTCTAGCTGGTTTGCCCAGCCATCAGCGGTGAGATGCAGATTGTCCTGGCAACCAATCAGGGTCACAATATCTCCTGGCTGGACATGAGATAGGTGATCGACTTGCAGCATGAGCTGATCCATGGTGATTGCGCCAATTTGTGATGCTAACTGTCCCTTAACGATCGCCTGTAGTCGATTGGATAAATTACGGGGGACTCCATCAGCATAGCCAATTCCCACTACTGCTATTTTTGTCGGGGATTGAGTGACAAATTGACGACCATAGCTGACCCCTTCTCCAGCAGGAATGGTTTTGACCTGAACGATCTTGGCTTTGACCTGTAACACGGGTTGGAGATCGAGAATCTGACTCAAATGAGGGGCAGGATAAAGACCATATAAAGCTAGTCCCACTCGCACCATGTCGTAGTGGGTAGAGCGATCGCTCAAAGTAGCCGCAGAATTTGCAAGATGTACCTGGGGTGAGTTTAAGTTGGCGGCTTGTAATTGAGCCATAGCAGCCTGAAAACGCTGATGCTGTAAATTCAGGAAAGTGCGATCGCTGTCGTCAGCAGTGGCGAAATGAGAATAAATACTGGCAATTTGCAGTTGGGGTAATGCCTGTACCGCAGAAACAAAATCTACTGCTTCCTGCCAGTTTGTTCCCAGACGAGACATTCCTGTATCTAACTTAAGGTGAACCTGAGCCGACTTACCTAGTCTTGCCAGAGTACGATTAAAAACTACTGCCTGTTCGATGTGGCAAATGGTGGCTTCTAGCTCCCAGGCGGCAACAGCCTGAATATCTTCCACGGCAGAGATTGCCCCTAAGACCAGAATCGGTGCCGTAATTCCCCCCTGACGCAATTCCACCCCTTCTGCTAGGGTAGCGATCGCCAGACTATCTGCGCCATGTTTGAGGGCGGTATGAGCGACGCTAACAGCCCCATGACCATAGGCATCTGCCTTAACTACCGCCATTAATTTGCTTGGGGGTGTCAGCCAGGCTTTGAGAGTGCGGACGTTATGAGCCAGAGCAGCCAAATTTACTTCCACCCAGGCTCTTTGACGATTTACGGAGCGAGCAATTGGGTTTTGCGTCAGTTGTAGTTGCTGTTGCCAACTCACCATATCTAATACTTTCTGCTTCAGAATTAGCTAATATTATGGACAAATATTAGTCGAGAAATCGATAAAGTCAAGCATGGCGCAGCAAGATAGCTATTTATGCTGAATAGAAACTGCAAGATTATCTTGCTTGAGTGACATCAATTAGTTTGTCTATGTTACTATTCCTGTAAATAATATAAGTCTTTATTATGGGTAAGGTTTTAGTACTAAATGCTTCCTATGAACCCCTTAATATCACCAGTTGGCGCAGAGCAGTGGTATTACTCCTGAAAGGTAAAGCAGAACAGCTTGAACATCGGGGAGAATTTATCTACAGCGGTTTTCCCCTGCCGACGGTGATTCGTCTTCGGTATTATGTCAGAGTTCCCTATAAAGAAATTCCTTTGACTCGACGCAATGTTTTAGAGAGAGACGCGAACACCTGTCAGTATTGTAAAGCAAAAGGAGACCAGTTGACGATCGACCATGTAATCCCGCGATCGCGTGGTGGTGGGGACACTTGGGAAAACCTCGTTGCCGCCTGTGTGAGATGCAACGTCAGAAAAGGAAATCGGACTCCCAAAGAAGCAGAAATGATGCTCCAAACCAAGCCTCGCCGTCCCTACAGCAGCCTGCACTTTGAACTAGTCAAATATACCCAAGGGAACTCTAATCAAGAGTGGAAAAAGTATGTGATTGGAATCTAAACTAGTTTAATTCTCTCAGTGGGCTACAGAAAACAGGAGGTTGATGATAAACTCTAAGCTCTGAATAAAAATTAATATAGTTAATTCTCTGACCTGGTAATTAAATAATTACCTGTAGTACTAAAATATGTCTTCTAACCTTAATACCTCTCTAGAACTTCGTCTTGCCCCCAAAAATGGCTCTAAAAGTCAGCTAGAGGCAATTGACAGTAAATTTGTCCAAGAGGCAAAAAAAGATAGCTATCTAGCTAAAGCAGTTAAGCAGCTAGCCAAAGTTTTAGAGCAGCATCGAGGCGAAAAGCAAATCGTGGTCATTCAGGATTTTCCCGATCCTGATGCTCTTTCCAGCGCTTGGGCATACCAGCTAATTGCGGCTAACTATGATATTAGCTGCGATATTGTTTATGGTGGCACACTATCCCATCAAGAGAATATTACTTTAGTTCGTCTAACTGCTTTACCTGCTAAACGATGTATTCCTAGTACCCTCCAACAGCAAAACCTGGGGGAGTATAAAGGCTGTGTTCTAGTCGATAGCCAGGGAACAAATAGTCAGCTTTACTCAGTCGTCGAGGAAGCAGGAATCCCTTTAATAGCTGTTGTCGATCATCATAGTAAACAGGGTGACTTAAAGGCAGAGTTTGTTGATCTACGTCCTCAGACTAGAGCCACGGCGACAATTTTCACCCAGTATATTCAGTCTGGGATGCTAGATTTTGATTCTAGTAACGAAAATCACGTCAAGTGTGCCACGGCTTTGATGCACGGTTTGAGATCTGATACTAACCGTTTGATGCAGGCAAAAGAAGAAGACTTTATTGCGGCTGCTTATCTTAGTCGCTTTTATGATTCTCAATTATTAAACGCCGTGTTGCAGTCTGCGCGATCGCGTCGAGTAATGAACGTGATTGAAAGAGCCTTACGCAATCGCATTACGAAGAAGAATTTTTCGATTTCTGGGGTTGGCTATCTGCGTTATGATGACCGCGATGCTATTCCCCAAGCGGCAGACTTTTTGGTCACGGAGGAAGATATTCACACGGCGGTAGTTTACGGTATCGTTCACAACGAAGATAATGATAATGAGCTAGTGATTGGTTCTTTACGCACCACTAAGCTAACTCTAGATCCCGATGAGTTTATTAAGGAAACTTTGGGTATGGATGCCCAGGGCAGATTTTTTGGTGGCGGTAGATATATGGCAGGCGGGTTTGAAATTCCTGTGGGCTTCTTGAATGGTTTTAACGATAATTCAGAATATACCAAGCTAAAGTGGGAAATGTTTGATCGTCAAATTAAACAGAAGTTGATGCGCTTGGTCGAACCAGAAGATCACATGATTGCGGCAGATTAAAGCTCTTGATGGAAGTTTATTTGATTCGCCATGGAATTGCTGTCGAGAGGAAGGCTGGTGCGGATGATCAGCTGCGTCCTCTAACCAAAATTGGTCAGGAGAAAACGACTTTAGTAGCACAACGTTTACTTGCAACTGGACTCAGATTTAAGCTGATCTTGACTAGTCCGCTGGTTCGTGCAGCTCAAACCGCAGAAATATTACAGCAGACTGGTCTGAGTAAAAAAGTCATTACTTTTGCTCCTCTTCAACCCGATGGCGCGATCGCTCTATGGCTGGAGTGGCTAGAACAGTATCGGCTCAAGAACTCTGACGGCAAAATAGCTCTAGTGGGGCATCAGCCCGATTTGGGTGACTGGACAGAAATGCTGCTGTGGGGATCGATCAAAAAGCAGATTGTGCTGAAAAAGGCAGGGGTGATTGGCTTAAAATTACCGCCAATGGGGACAGCGATCGCCCGTAGCACCTTATTTTTACATACTGCACCCAAGTGGCTGATTTGATTGGAGTAGTAGGTAGAAGCAAAACCTAATATACCCCTGATCAAGCTGAAATTTGTATACTAAATGGAGAAAAGCAAGCATTTATTTTTTGGAGATCGCTAATGGCAGCTCAGTTCAAGCATATTATGCTGATGGTGAAAGATATTCCCGCCACGGTAAAATTCTACAGCGAGGGGTTAGGACTAAAAGTAATCATGTCATCTCCTGGATGGGCAGAATTGGATGCTGACGGCACAACAATTGCTCTACATGCAGCGCATGAAAATGGTCAGTCGGGCAGCTCTCCTATTTTGAGTTTTCATGTAGACGATGTTTACGAAACGATCGCTACCCTAGAAAAAATGGATGCCACTTTAGAAGGAAAAGTCAGAGAACCTTCCTTTGGGAAAGTAGCCGCCATGCGTACTCCCGAAGGTAGCATCATCAGCCTGTTACAGCCAGCTGCGGTAGAGGCAGCATCCCACTAAGGATTAATTAAGAATTAATTTAGATCAATCAATTTAAACTACTAGCGCTGTTAAGTTGCAGCGCTTTACTCAAGCCTACTACTAGCTGTTTGTCTGCTGCTGATTTAAAAACCCTCTTTAGCTTGGTAGTTGAACCAATAAAGGATCTAGCTGTCCTCGACCATCTAACTCATAGATATCGTCGCAACCGCCTAAGTGCTGTTGATTAACAAAAACCTGTGGCACGCTACGTTTTCCCCCTGACCTTTCTGCCATCTTTGACCGTGCTGATTCATTACCGTCAATCTTATATTCGGTAAAGTCCACACCCTTCCACCAGAGCAACAGTTTCGCGCGAATGCAATAAGGACAGGTTGCCCAAGTATATATCTCGACATCAGCCTTCATCCGTTCTGGATGACGGTTTAATAAAGGATTCAGAAAATCAAGCATTTTGTTTGTTCTGGTAATTATTATATTTTTAAATATTAACGACTATAAAAAGCGATCGCTGCAAGCTATTTTGCCTCTAAGATGGACTGAGCTTCCTGAAGAAAATACTCGACACGGTTTGACCAACTATGTTCGGCTACAATCTGGGTTCGGGCGGCTTCTCCCATAGTGGGCAGGCGATCGCGATTTTCCACGGTTTTGATTAAAGCCTGTTTTAAGCTTTGTTTATCTCCTGGCTGAAATAGAAATCCCGTTGCTCCTTCTTCTACAAGCCTTTGAGCATCTTCAAAAGC
>JBCCNG010000018.1:0-18350 GCA_039025955.1 Cyanobacteria bacterium P01_C01_bin.72
CTAGTAGCGCGGTGGTCCCACTTCGACTCCATCCCGAACTCGATTGTGAAACGCTGTTGCGGCGAAGATACTTGAGGGGTTGCCCTCTGGGAAAATAGCTCAGTGCCAGGTTCTTTTTTTTCTCTACTTTCAAAACCCCCTGCTCATTACTACACTAGCTGGGGGTTTTCGCTTTTTATCTTTTTTGAGGGAAATTTAAAGAATAGCCCGAAACCCAATTTGTTTTGATAACATTTATTTATTGTCAACCAAGACAGCAAAAGCATTATTTTAGTTTTGCTAGTCTCTATTAAATCGTTACTCTGGCAAGAGTAGAGGAGCACAATATGTCTGACTTAAATCGCGGAATTATGAAGTTTGACGGTGCAGATAAACCAGTTTTGGTCGCTGTGTCGGCAATATTAATCTTTGGCAGTATTGTTGCTTTAATTACCTGGGCATTAAAATCAGCCTATGTAGTATAAATTGTAGCTGCGATTATTGCGAGAAAAAGCAGTTAATTGAGCATTTTTTAGTTTTCTGCGTCGCGTTACGGTTATCATATGCTATGATATTTAATCGTGACGTAAATGGGTCGATGTCCGAGTGGTTAAAGGAGGCGGACTGTAAATCCGCTCGCTATGCGTACGCTGGTTCAAATCCAGCTCGGCCCACTTTGAATGAAAATAAAAGAGTAGAGCTTGAGCTTATATCTTTGTTTATAGTCCATTTTAATTTTTTTAGATCATCCCAACCAATAAACAGCTCTTTGAAAAGGGTAAGTTGGTAGACTGGTTTTATTGCCACCGCTCTTATTACCTAACTGTTTCCAGTTTATTTTTATCCCTAGTACATATAGTTGGGCTATTCCCTCGATAAATAATTGCCAGCTATCAACTTCTGGTTTTACTAAAGAATAAATTGTATTTTGCTGTTGAATGGGATCAGTTTTCTGATGGCTAATTTGCCAGACAATATCTGCCAAATCTTTAGCTATTGTCTGGCTTACAATGATGGCTTCAATTAATTCCTTTAGCTCATGATGCTCTAACTTATACTCGCAAGCAAGCTTCAGCTCCTGATTCAAATTAGCTTTGCCCTGATATGTGGCTGGCGATGACTTTTGAGAAGTGTACTGAGTTAATTTAGTCTGTAACTCAACAAGAGAGGTGACAGCCATAGCTACTCTATGGCTAAAATGCGATCGCCCGACATTAACTGTAAAACAGATATCTTCAATTAATAGATCGCTATGGGAATTTAAATAGTCAAGATATTTTCTTGCTAGCTGTTTTAGAGCTTTTTTACTCCTGGCGGATAGGGTAAATAAATACAAATGCCTCAATTGAGCTGGTTTAGTCTGTAGTGCCGGTGCCGTGTCAGCTTCTTGTACGAGCAGATGGGCATTTGTGCCACTAAAGCCAAAAGAGCTAATCCCTGCAATCCGTAGTTCAGCTTTTTTTGACCAAGCGATCGCCTGTCGAGGCAGTTTAAAGGGTAATTCCTGCCAGTTCACCTTGGTATTTGCTTGTTTTAGATGAAGATTAGGCGGAATCAAATTATTCTCTAGAGCTAAAACCGTTTTGATTAAGCTAGCGATACCTGCTGCTGATTCTAAGTGACCAATATTAGTTTTAACCGCCCCTAAGACTAGTTCTTCATTGTCCTGAAATACCTGACTCAAAGCCTCAAGTTCGATCGCATCTCCCAAGGATGTTCCTGTTCCGTGAGTCTCTAGATAGCTAACCTGATCAGCGGCGACTTTACTATTGATTAAAGCCTGCTTAATCACCGCCTGCTGAGACAAACTACTGGGGGTGGTAATACTACTGGTACGTCCATCTTGATTAGTGGCAGAACCCAACAAAACAGCTCTAATCTGATCCTGATCGGCGATCGCATCACTCAATCTTTTCAAGACTACTACACCGCAACCTTCAGAACGGACGAAACCGTTGGCACTTTCATCAAAAGTTTTACAGCGTCCATCAGGAGCAAGCATTTTAGCCTGAGCAAAGTTAATACTGATCTTCGGCGATATTAGACGATTAACTCCCCCTGCCAATGCGAGATGGCATTCGCGATCGCGTAAACTTTTAATAGCTAGATGTACTGCGACTAAAGAGGATGAGCAAGCAGTATCCAAAGAAAGACTAGTTCCCGTAAAGTTGAAAAAATGCGAAATGCGCCCCGATGCCAGACTGTGAGTGTTACCCGTAGTCAGATAGGCATCAATTTCCGTCTGCTTACGGCTCAATAGCTGATACCAATAGTCTACCGCCGCAATCCCGACAAACACCCCTGTTTGGCTACCCTGAATCCGCTCTGGAGCGATCGCCGCATTTTCTAGAGCTTCCCAACTAACTTCTAAGAGCAATCTTTGTTGCGGATCGATGCTCGCAGTCTCTCGTGGAGCAAGGCGAAAAAAGCTCGGATCGAATTCCTTTAGATGAGGCACAAAGCCCCCCTGAGTCGGACAAACCTTGTTAGGGAGATCTTCTAACTGCCATCGTTCCCTCGGCGTGCTGGTAACTGCATCCCTACCTGCTTCCAATAGCTGCCAAAACTCCTCGGGATTACTTGCCCCAGGAAACCGACAGCCCATCCCCACAACGGCAATTGGCTCATATTTTGCCTGCTCCAGAGCATCTAATTTACTCTGCATTTGTCTTAGGGCTAACAATGCTTTTTTGGTAGGGGACAATTCCATTGTGTAATTACAGGTTACTGATTGCTTTAATAAAGGTTATTTAATGGCGATCGCACTTACTCAATATAATTCAATAATTAAGATACGGGAAAGAAGAGTGCGATCGCCTAGAAGCTATAAAGAGCAACATTTTATCCGTACAAATACTCAAATTAAACATTTAATTAGGAAAGTTTTCTAAAAATTTACATCCCCTTGTTACGCTCCAAGACTGTTAAGAAAATGTAAATCAGTTTACGGTTCACAGTGAGCAGCTTAAGGTTACTTGGCGGTTTCTTAGGTATGTATATGTGCATCGTTGAACTTCACTATGAGAGTTTGACAACATGCAAGAATCTATCAGCGTTAATTATTCCCTAGTCAAAGATTGGGGGAATGGTTTTCAGGGACAAATTTCGATCACTAACAATGGCGACAGTAATCTGGTCAATTGGGATCTAGATTTCGATTTAGCTACAGGAATTAGCAATATTTGGGATGCACAAATCGTCAGTAATAGTGACGGGCGTTATACTGTGCAAAATGAGTCTTGGAATCGCGAAATTGCTGCTGGTGAAACAATCACCTTTGGTTTTATTGGTGACAGCAGTGGCTCTGCGCCCCAAAATTTTAGTATTGACGGCACTAGCTTCAATAGTCCTAGCAGTGGCGACAGTATTTATACCTTCTCCAATCCTGATTTGAGTAGTGATTTATTCTTAGGTAGTGTTTATCAAGGAAGAGCTACTTTTTATGATGCGGCCAATCCCACTGGCGGCAAAGGGAACTCGGGCTACGACGTTCCTTCGGGAGCAGCTTTAGCGGGGGTCACTGCCATCAACAACATTCAGTGGAATGGCTCAGAGGCCAGCGGTGCTTTTCTACGAGTATCTGGTCCGAAACAAAGAGAAGGAGCAGCACCAATTGTGGTTCAGGTTTCGGATCTGCTATTTGAACGGGCTGATGGTCTGGACTTAAGTGCCGAAGCTTTTGCTCTGGTTGCCGAACCTGTGGATGGGATAGTTAACATCGAGTATGAACTAATTGGACCTGGGGATGATTTTGCCACACCCTATGGCTATACTATCGGTCAGGGTATTGTGGTTGAGGGAATCCCCGAATCTAATCCTTACTATGGTGCTTTGCGACTAAACAATCACCGTTACCCTGTCGAGAGCGTCGACTTAATCACCGAAGGTGGCGGCATCGTTTCTTTAGAACGCGGTTCAGATAATCGCTTTGTGCTAAATAACAGTAGCGGGATTTATGGTGAGCAAGATTTGTTGGTCACAGATATTTTTGGTCAACAAGTTACTCTCAACGACATTAACATTACTGGAGGCAGTAGTGCCGATGTGATCACAGGTCAGCAGTTTGGTCTACTCTAGGCAAATAGAGGCAGTTTTCCAGTTATCAGAGTTTCGCTGATTAAAACATAGGCAGATCGCGCTTCGCGTGTGACGAGAGGTGCGATCTGCCCATTTGGGTTTTCTACATATAGACTAAAAATAGTTTGTCTTAACTTGTCACGAATAGGAATGAATATAATTACCGTCCCAGCTTATTAGGAATTCCTTCACATCCTCCAGGTACGGTGGAGCGAGACTTTTCTCCACACCAAGCACAGAAATAATAACGCTGTTCTTCACTCATCCGCTTAATGCCAGAAAGATTTGCTTTTTCCACCACTACTCCTGTGTACTTGCCCGTTTCATAATCAGGCTGGGCAGTAATGCTGCGGGGGGTTGCATCGGTGACAGTACCATAGAACAGACGAGTTCCTTTGATGTCTGCCCCTGCTAGGTTTGCTTCGTAGAGTACCGTACGAGCCAGGTTTGCCTTAACCAAATCGCACTGACTCAGGTTTGCCCTCACCATGTTAGCTTCGCTCAAGTCAGTCCAGCGTAGATCCTGAGCCACTAAATAAGCTCCTGCCAACATGACACCCAGATCGACTACTCTTGTGCCGTAGGGTCGATCCTCGGAGTAGCCGCCACTACCATCAAGCATTGGTCTACCCAAACGATTATCTCGTTTGAGGGGAGTTAAAAGACGAGATTGGGAAAGAAAGCGGATGACTTTCGCTTTCCCGTTTTCATCGATACTGGAAAGAATAGATGCCGTTCTGCCTTCAGCGATCGCTCTTTCTTGGGGCCAGTCTTCCAGCAACCCTTCTTCGTTGAGAGTTAAGTCGGAAATACCTTGAAAATAGGTATCGATGGTTTGCTGTTGGGTGATACGGTTTTGTTGGATAGTCAGATCCTTGGAAATAACATACTGCGCCCAGGCTACATAGACTGCCAAAATTGCAATTAAAATCTGTCCTAATGCACCGACCCAGTCTGCCCAAGAGCCAAATTCGTCGTACTTGAATTGGGTTAACCAGATGCCAATTTTGCCATAAACCCCCAGATAATTAAACAAGCCAGCGATCGCGCCGATAAAGCCTATAAATGCGAGGATCGTTCTTCTTTCTTGAATTGTCAGGAATTTAATTACCCAACCCCTAACTGAGTTAAAGACCACTCCCAAGGAAAGACACAGAGCAGAGACCGCGCTAGTTAATCCTAGCCAAGGCAGTCTAAACCAAAGACCCATACCCATAAGCAACAGGGCGAGCAAAATTAATTGTGACTGGGAAAGATGAATCGGGCGACCAGTATTGCGCGAGACAGAAGGCGATCGCTTGACCTGGGCAGATTCGCTCTTGTCTATTTTGACTAGAGATGTAGATTCCTCGTCGATTGCAGCCTTGCCGTTTTCCAATTCTCCGATATTGGAATCTAGAGCAGGATTAGTGTTCGAGGCAGAATCAGTCCGTTCCTTCATTTAACAAATTTGCGACATAACATTTGTTTATCATACTCAAACTATATCTCCTCCGCATTTGGCTTGCGAGTAATCATAACTAGAAGCTAAAGGTAGTTCTGACAGTTCCAATTACCAAATTATTATTATTTTGCACTGCGCTATCTGGCTCGGTAATCCAAACAACTCCAGGAGTGATCGCAATATTATCGTTAATCTGATACTGATAAAAAGCCTCTAAATGCAAAGAGCGATCTCTATCTGCTTCCAGATTTTCAATCGTCGAGTCTGTCACCGTTGGTTCACTGCCAACAACAATGCCCATCAGACTTCCCTCTTTACCCAGATCGGGTATTGCCAAGGTTGCCGCCCAATTCCAAATATCTTGAGTACCGCGATCAATATTTTGCCCTAAGGTGTTAAGGTTGCTGACTTTACTCAGCCCGCCCCAGCCGCCAATAATTAGGCGATCGCTAATTGCCCAGGACAGTTCCAAACCGTAGGAATTAGTGACAGTAGAAACAGACTCGCCAAATAAGTCTGCCGTCTGAGACTGGAGGTTAGCGGCATTTGTGCCTGTTTCGGTATCGCTTTGGTTAAAACTATGAACATATGTGGCAGCTAAACTGAGACTTTCCCAAGGTTGGACGGTAATTTGTCCTAAAGCACTATAAGAACCGTTAAACAAACCGCTGCCTGGGCTAGACTCATTAGCAGTCCCCGCTACATAACCAGCACTGAGCTTAATTTGGTCGATGGGACGATGACTAATGCCCAATCCTGCTTCTCCTGGGGGATAGTAAAGCGGGTTTCTGGTGGCAAAACGAGAAATTGCTCCTGAACCACCGTCTCCATCTAAAAAATTGATTGTGGGGGCAAGATCATCCGCTTCTAAGCCTACTGCTCCAACAATAAAGTCCAGGCGATCGCCAATATTCCCTGAGTAATGAAGATCCTCTAGGCGTAGATTCTCATCCTCAGTAAAAGCCAAATCGCCTTGAAACGTACCCAGTTCTGAGCTAAATTCCTGAGAATTACCTGTAGATAGGCGCGTAAAAAGTAAATCATTGCCTCGAAAACTGGTTTTTAGGTCTAGCCTCAATCGATAGCCCAAGACAGTACTAGTATCTGTATCATCTGAGAGTACGTCAGCCCCGGCAAAAATCGCCTCTCCCTGTAATTTCGTTGTGCTAGAAAACTGAGTCGCTTCGAGATCTTGTAATCGTGCCTGTGCGCCGTCTGTTGACCCTTGAAGAATAGCTAATTCCGACTGAAACTCCTGCATCAAGCGCAGAAGAGTATCAATATCGTTTTGAGGAATATTTTCCGTCTGAGAAATTTTCTGTTCAATGCTGTTGAGACAAGAATTAAGACCAACTGCAAATTCAGCGCGAGAAATTGCTTGCCTCCCCCGATAAGTCAAATCGGGAAATCCCGTAAGACAGCTATATCGCTCAATCAAATTTTGTAGGGCTTGATACGACCAATCTGTTGGTTGAATATCTCGCAAATCCTGCACTCTATTTATTTGAGCCAGAGAGTTTTGAGCGATACTTGTAGCTGACTTTTCTGCTTGGGAGTGTGTTCCTGGATTGATGATCAATCCCCAGGGCTGCTCTTCTGTATCATGCCAAGAACTAGCTTGAAGATTTATACTTTTTAAGCTGATCCTACCTGAATCGTTAGGGTGGTTGGCTCTATTTTTGGATTCTGTGACGGCTTCAGCATTTGCCACTAACAGCAGCAAAGCACTGAGAATCGGTATTGCTTGAGCGATCAACTTTTGTGTTTTCAACATTCCTACCAATCCTCATCCACACCAAGAATCACGACCTAGTTTTGCTTTTAATCAAGCAAGATGCTGAAGTGAATTGCTCAGAACATAGCTCTGCTGGTGCAAAATACAGATACTTACTTAACTAATTTCAAAAATTAGCTCGCGATCAGATATGTACCTATTTTGGCATTGTTTAAAGCTAATTGGGATAAAATAATGGGTCAGCTTGGAGTCATTCTAATTAATTTTTGTTCCCTCCTGGCGGAAAGTTGGGGGGATGATGAACCTGAGTTATAGGCGACGGTGCAGCTACTACGAGCATTGAGCATTAAACATTGAACATTGAGCATTTATACTCCACTGCTCCCCTGCTCCTCCGCTCCCTACTTCATAATTTAAGTCTCTTATCATTTTTGAGAAATGGTATGAGCTACTTCTAAAGCGGTTGCGGGTGCGAGTAATACTCCATTGCGATAGTGTGCTGTAGCCAGGATGACATTACTGTAGCCAGATAGTTTCTCAATAATTGGTGCGGCGATACCTTCAGGGCGGGGACGTTTACCAGACCAGGTTTTGAGGATAGTTGCCGCTTTTAATTCTGGACAAAAGGCGATCGCCTTGTTGAAAGTTTGCTCTAGTAATTCGGCATCGGCAACACTTGCACCAGTTTCGGAGGGGAATTCGACCGTTGCCCCCAGCCAGTATTGATTGTCATCTAAAGGTACGAGATGGATATCGTGACCTGAGATAACGGGTTGAAAGTCAGGATTACCAAATGGTTGCGCCAACTTTAATCTGATCGCCTGCCCTAATACGGGACGAATGGGAATAGTTTGCTGAAGACTGCGAGTTAGGGGAGTAGAACCCAGACCTGCGGCAATGATCAACTGTTCAATCTCAATCGTGCCAGTGCTAGTAATTAATTGCTCACAGGTGGATAGTTCGTCTTGCGTCTTGGTAACAAAATTTTTGCTCTCAACGCCAAACTGAAACTTGACTCCATTCATCTTAGCCGCAGCAACCAAGGCTTGGGTAAGCTCTACAGGGTTGATCTGCCCATCTTGGGGGGAATGAACTGCACCGATAAGAAGATCGCTGTCTAGATGAGGACATTGCTGAGTTACAAATTGGCGATCGCCAATTGTTAAATCCCAACCCGATTTAGCCCGAAATTCTTTTAACTGGTACCACTTCTCTAAATTATCTCCCGCGAATAATAGTTTAAATATTCCCTGGTGGTTGACAGATATTTTCATCCCCGTTGTTGCTTCCAGTTCGGGAATCAAAGTTTGATAGCGTTTGAGACTAGCATGACGCAAGCGCCAGGCGCGTCCTTTTTTCTTGTGGCTAATTGCCCCCATCAATACCCCTAAAGCGGCTCCAGTTGAACCTGAAGCGGGGTTATTTTGCTCAACTACCGTAATGTCTAGTCCCTCAATTAAGCTCAGTTCATAGGCGATTGCCGCCCCCACCACGCCACAGCCAATAATGGTAATTCGGCTCATATTTGTTATTTATTCATGCCAATCGTTAGATTAGAATGTATCAAAAAATGTATTAAAATTAGTTGAAACGACTATATGCCCCCTGGATACACTCTACCTGTGTTTGCCTGTGCTAGTGCGATCGCCGCTTTGCGTCACCTCCAAGAACAATCGTCTCCCCCAGAGGTAAAAGTTGACTTGATTAAACCTCCTGAGTCCGCAACTATTGAGATCGAACAGGTTGCTAGAATTGCTCCCGATTGTGCGATCGCTATTACTCGCAGCGATCCTGGCAATCATCTTGATCTAACCCGACATACTCCAGTTTGGGCAAAGGTGAGTCTGACTCAGAGTTCTACTAATCAGATCACGATTACAGGGGGAGAAGGTATTGGCAGACAGCTAGAAAGAGAAAACCAGGCGGCTATTTATCGCTATGCTCAAGAACTAATGTTGGCAAACCTCCAGCCCTTACTAAAACCAGCTCAGGGCATCTTTGTTACTATCATTCTGCCCGAAGGAGAAAAATTAGCTCAACGCACTTCCAATGCTGCTTTTGGTGTGGTGGAAGGGCTTTCATTATTGGGAACAACTGGAATCGTGCAGCCCCTAATCGCACCAGAGCAGCTAGCAATGTATCAAGAGCAGATCGCGATTAAGGCAAAAGAGTTCAACACCCTGGTCTTTTGTATTGGGGAAAACGGCATCGATCTTGCCCAGAAAACAGGTATAGACCCACAAAGAATTATCAAAACTGCCAATTGGTTGGGAGCAATGCTAGTTTCGGCAGCAATGGCAGAAGTCAAATCAATTTTACTATTTGGCTATCATGGCAAATTGATTAAGCTGGCGGGGGGAATCTTTCACACCCATAATCATCTTGCGGATGGGCGGTTAGAAATTATGTCTGCTTACTGTGCCAAGCTAGGATTACCCACGGTTCAGGTGCAACAAATATTCACCTGTGCCACCACCGAAGCCGCTTTAAACCAATTGCGAGCCATTGATGCCGCAGATGCCCCCAACTCCCACTGGGTCAATTTGGTCTACGGCGAGTTAGTTCAGGCGATCGACAACAAATGCCAAAACTATATTCAAAAGTATACAGAACAAAAACTTTGTGTCGGCTCAGTTCTCTTTGATCGTCGTAGGAAAGTGGTTCAGAAGAGTGACAACGCTCTTCTTTTGCTGTCTGAATTATGCTAGTCTGTAGGGATATGTACAGTACTTTTTTGACCTTATACTACTCCTAGTTAAGATTTTACCTCTCCAAATACAAATTTGGTATCAAAAGCTCATTTTTCTTTACACTTTGTTACCTAATTATCTACCCCGACTTTTTAGAGTATAGTGACTATTCAAACCCAAACGTCTTCTTCTCTCAGCAACAATGCCGTAGCTGCTGATTCCTTTCGCGAGCGCGCCAATCAGCAAAAGATCATTATTATTGACTTCGGCTCTCAGTACTCCGAGCTAATTGCGCGCCGAATTAGAGAAACCCAAGTATATTCAGAGGTATTATCCTACAGAACCAGTGCCGCAGAACTAAAAGAAATTGCTCCTCATGGCATCATTCTCTCTGGTGGACCAAATTCTGTCTACGATGACCATGCTCCTGAATGTGACCCTGAAATATGGAACTTAGGTATTCCTATTTTGGGTGTGTGCTATGGAATGCAGCTCATGGTCAAGCGTCTGGGAGGAACTGTTGAACAGGTCAAGCGGGGGGAATATGGTAAAGCCGCGCTGTTTATTGAAGATCCCACCGACTTGCTGACTAATGTGGAACATGGCTCAACTATGTGGATGAGTCATGGAGATTCCTGCACCAAGTTGCCCGAAGGATTTTCCGTTTTAGCCTACACCAAAAATACTCCTTGTGCGGCAATATCAAACCCAGAACGAAAGCTATTTGGGGTACAGTTTCATCCCGAGGTGGTTCACTCTCAAGGGGGAATTGCCCTGATTCGCAACTTTGTTTATCATGTCTGCGAGTGTGAACCAACCTGGACGACAGAAGCTTTTGTCGAAGAATCTATTCGCGATATTCGGGCAAAAGTGGGGGATAAAAGGGTGCTGCTGGCGCTTTCGGGAGGAGTAGATTCCTCAACACTCGCTTTTCTGCTCAATCGAGCTATTGGCGACCAGCTAACCTGCATGTTTATCGACCAGGGGTTTATGCGTAAGGGTGAACCCGAAAGACTAGTAGAAATTTTCAAAAACAAGTTTCATATTCCCGTAGAGTATGTCATGGCACGCGATCGCTTTTTAGAACAGGTGAAGGGTGTCACCGATCCTGAACTAAAGCGCCGTCGAATTGGACACGAATTTATTAAAGTATTTGAATCCGAGTCGAAGAAACTTGGTCCTTTCGACTATTTGGCTCAGGGTACTTTATATCCAGACGTAATTGAGTCGGCTGATAGCAATGTTGATCCTCAAACAGGAGAAAGAGTTGCCGTCAAAATCAAGAGCCATCATAATGTGGGTGGTTTACCGAAAGATCTTCGTTTCAAGCTAGTTGAACCTTTACGCAAGCTATTTAAAGATGAAGTGCGTAACGTTGCCCGAGCCATTGGTTTACCCGAAGAGATTGTGCGCCGCCATCCCTTCCCTGGCCCTGGTCTAGCAATCAGAATTGTCGGGGAAGTTACGGCAGAAAGACTAAATATTTTGCGGGATGCCGACTTTATTGTCCGCGATGAAATTAGCAAACAAGGTGTGTACCACGACTATTGGCAGGCGTTTGCTGTGCTGCTGCCGATTCGTAGCGTTGGGGTTATGGGAGACAAGCGCACTTATGCCCACCCGATTGTTTTACGCTTTATCACTAGTGAAGACGGCATGACCGCAGATTGGGCGAAAGTTCCTTACGAGATGTTAGAAATTATTTCTAACCGTATTGTTAATGAGGTCAAAGGGGTCAATCGAGTTGTCTATGACATCACCTCTAAACCTCCTGGCACAATTGAATGGGAGTAGTAATTCCAAGGCATTATTAAGCAATAACAAAGGATTTTTAGGGGGAAACTTTGGACAAAAATCAAGCTGAATTAGCAGATATTCTCAAGCTCGCTCGCCAAGTTGCCTGGGGCGCAGCAGATATTCTCAGTTCTTTTTATCATATGGATACATCCGACTTGGATGTTAAAGATAAAAAAGATGGCCCTGTTACCGAGGCAGATTTAGCTGCCAATAAACATATCTTGGCAGAATTAAAATCGAAGCTGGGTACAGAAGAATTTGGTTACTTGTCCGAGGAAACATTTGATGTCAAAAAAGCTGAACCGATTGCCAAAGATTGGGTCTGGATCATCGATCCTCTAGACGGTACCAGAGACTTTATCGATAAAACTGGGGAATATGGGATGCATATTGCTTTAGCTTATCAAGGTCGCCCTGTAATTGGCATTGTAGCTATTCCTGAAGCGGGTAAAATTTATTTTGCTTCTAAAGATAACGGTACCTATGTCGAAACCAAAGACGGTACTGTTACTCCAATGAAGGTAAGCGATCGCCATCAAATTGAAGATCTCTATTTAATTGTCAGTCGTTCCCATCGAGATGATCGTTTTAAAGCATTAATTGAGCGCTTACCCTTTGCAGGCAAAAAATACATGGGTGGCGTTGGGGGTAAAATATCCACTCTTCTCGAACAGGAATCTGATGTTTACTTATCCTTGTCAGGTAAATCGGCGGCTAAAGACTGGGATTTTGCTGCACCAGAGCTAATTTTAACCGAGGCAGGAGGAGAATTTACCTATGTTAATGGCGATCCTGTCTACTACAACCAAGGAGATGTTAAACGTTGGGGCTGTATTGTGGCAACTAACGGCAAATGCCATCAGGAACTATGTGCAAAAGCGATCGCGATTCTCGACGAAATTGATAATGGCTAATATGCTTGAGAGAATCAAATATCTTTATTGAAGGTTGTATTGCTGAATTGAGTTTTTACTTGATTCAGCTTTTTTTATTGACCAAAATTTAAAGTTTTATCCCATCATGTGAATTCTTGAGGACAATTACGTCTACTTGCCTAAAACCCCTTCAAAACCAAGTGAGAGAGGCAATTAGCGAATTAAGAAAAATGATTATCTTTTGTAACAAAATATCTTAAAGACGCGATAATGAAGCTGATATTTCTGGAAATAATTTTTGCTTTTTGCTACTATTAGTTGGCTAAAATAGCATAAGTGTTTCTACTTAAAAGAAAATACTTAAAATAACCTAACTCTTATGCAAACATAAGGGCTTTGCCCTTTATAATTAATCGCCAAATAATCAGATAAAATTTAGACCTGAAATGTTACATAAAAGACATAACTCTGTAATTACATTAGCGATACTATTAACCCTTGTTGGAGTTTCCAAGCCAGCCAAGGCTTTTCTGTTAGCCCAATCTGATGACACACCCGCTACATTTGCTGTACCAGATCGCCTAGCAGAAGATGCGGAAATAAGCATTAGCGCCTCCAACAGCACGAACGGTATTACCTCTAGTTTGAAAGATAGCTTTACTACCAAGTATCCTGATGCAGAGGTCAAAATTGAAGTCCAAGATTCTGATGTGGCTCTGCAAAATGTTGCTGAAGGAAAAGTTGATTTAGCGGCGATTGGTCGTTCTCTAAGTGATGCCGAAAAAGCTCAGGGACTAATTTCTGTGCCGATTAGCCGCGAAAAAATTGCGATCGTTGTCTCTCCCAGCAATCCTTATGATGGCAATCTAACTATCGGTGAGTTTGCCCAAATATTTCGGGGAGAAATTACCGATTGGTCAGAAATAGGTGGCGTATCAGGACCAATTAAACTGGTAGACTTGCCTGATCGCAACGATACGAGAACAGCTTTTCCCAACTATCCTGTATTCCAGTCGGCAGAGTTCACGACGGGGGCAACGGCAGCGCAATTACAGGAAGACAGCACTGATGCCATGATTGCTGAGTTAGGCGATAACGGTATTGGTTATGCGGTAGCCAACGATGTGATTAATCGTGATGATGTCAAAATTGTCACCATGCATCAGACTCAGCCCGACGATCAAAGATATCCTTTTTCCCAACCTTTTACTTTAGTTTATCTGGGTACTCCCGGCGAAGCAGCTCAGGCATATTTAGGACATGCTAAGGGTGAAGGCGGACAAGAAATAGTTTCTAGTCGAGTAGGTTCAATTTCTGCTGCTGCGGTAACGGCGATCGCCCCAGCGGTCGGAGTTGGGACATTAGGAGCTGATGCTGATGGAGTAGATATTGAGTCAGATGGGACAACGGAAAACCCAGAGAGTAACCCAGACACTGTAGTTGCCGATGCAGAAGATGCAGAATTAGGGGCGGATGCTGATGGCGTAGAGACTGACTTAGAGGGAGCAGCGGAAAATCCTGATACCGTAGTTGCCGATGCGGAAGATGCAGAATTAGAGGCGGATGCTGATGGAGTAGAGACTGAGTTAGAGGGAGCAGCGGAGAACCCTAATACCGTAGTTGCCGATGCAGATGTAAATCCAGATTTAGACCCAGATTTAGAAGATAGCGGTACAGTCAATTCCGAGCTAGAAGATAGCGGCACGGTTAACCCTGATTTAAATGGCAGCGGTACAGTTAATTCCGAACTAGACGACAGCGGCACGATTAACCCCGATTTAAATGGTAGTGGTACAGTTGCTCCAGATTTGGAAGACAGCGGCGAACCTCTTTCTTCAGAAGGAGTTGATGGAGAAGCAGTTATTGCCAATGAAGCAGTGGAGGGGGCAGAGGGAACTGAAGTTGCGGCAAAAAAGGGTCGGTGGTGGCTCTGGTTGCTACCATTACTGGCGATTCCTTTATTGTTAGGCGCGAAAGCTCTCTTTGGCGGCGGCAGTAAAAGCGATCAAGAACCAGCCTTAAGTAACGTTCCTAATGTTAATTCTCCTGATGGAGGAATTAGCGTACCGGGAATGTCTGGTAGAGGAGATGTTGCACTCGACAACAACGTAGGTGGTAGTTTAGGCAATGCTGCCCAAAGTGCAGTAGGCACTGCATCGAAAATGGGTGCTGCGGGATTAGCGGCAGGTGGCGCAGCCTTAGCGGGTGGTGCAGCAGCAGCAGCGAATTTAGCAGGAAGAAAAGGTAGGATTGAAAATAAAGCTGATGCTGATTTAGATCTAGATCTAGACCTAGACTTGGATTTAGATTTAGATGAAACTCCAACTGTAGAAGAAATACCTTCTACCCCAGTTAATGAGTTTACAGGTCAAGAAACCGCGCTACAAAACGAGCAGCCAACAGACCTAGAGGCAGGGAATGTTGATTTTGATGGGGTTGATTTAGGAACAGCAGGTGCTGCAGGTGCAGGAATTGCTGGGATCGCAGCTTCGGGGTTAACTCAAGAGCGGACAGATGATCCTGAGAGGACAGAAACAGAATTAGCAAGAGAATTAGATACTGATGTAGTGGAGTTTACTAGTGAGCAAACAACTGATCTTACTGAATCTGAGCTTGAGCGCACGACGGAAACGGAAGTCGGTAGCCAGATTGTAAGCACCGAATTTAGAGGTGATTATGTTCTGCCCGAAGAAACAGCAACTCCCTTAACAGAGACAGACTTAGCTCCTGATAATATTTCAGCAGATGTATCAACTGGCAATGTAACAGCTCCCGGTGTGAATTTGCCTGATGTTGATCTGCCTAGCGCTGATTTACCTGACGTTGCTACTCCCGATGTAGATTTACCTGATGTTAATCTTCCTAGTGTTAACACTCCCGATGTGAATTTGCCTGATGTTGATCTGCCTAGCGCTGATTTACCTGACGTTGCCACTTCCGATGTGGATTTACCTGATGTTGATCCGACTACTGCTAGTGGAGGAACTGGTATTCTTGATGGCATAAATCGAGCAGGAGGAGCAGCGATCGCTGGAGGTGCAGCCGCTTTAGGTGGAGCCGCCGCCGCCGCTTCAGGAATGTTTAATCGCGGTCAGGATGCGGTTGAGGATGCCACCGATATTACCACTCCCGATGTGGAACTGGATACAGAAATTGATTTACCAAATTCAGATCAAGACACTGATTTAATTGTTGGTGCAGTAGAGGGTGTATCAGGTAGCGTTGATCTTCCCAATGTTGATCTTCCTAGTGTTGACACTCCCGATGTGAATTTGCCTGATGTTGATCTGCCTAGCGCTGATTTACCTGACGTTGCCACTCCCGATGTGGATTTACCTGATGTTGGTTTGCCTAGCGCTGAGTTACCCGACATTGATCTTCCTAATGTAGAGTTACCTGATGTTAATCTTCCTGGCGTTGACACTCCTAATGTTGATCTGCCTAGCGCCGATTTACCTGACGTTGAGATTCCCAATGTAGAGTTACCGAATGTTGAGCTTCCTGACGTTGCCACTCCCGATGTAGAGCTACCTAGTGCTGATTTACCTGATGTGGATTTACCTGACGTTGATCTGACTACTGCTAGTGGAGGAACTGGTATTCTTGATGGCGTAAATCAAGCAGGGGGAGCAGCGATCGCAGGAGGAGCAGCCGCTTTAGGAGGAGCCGCAGCCGCCGCTTCAGGAATGTTTAATCGCGGCAAAGATGCGGTTGAGGATGCCACCGATATTACCACTCCCGATGTGGAACTGGATACAGAAATTGATTTACCAAATTCAGATCAAGACACTGACTTAATTGGTGGTGTATTAGAGGGTGTATCAGGTAGCGTTGCAACTTCGGATGTGAATCTGCCTGATGTTGATTTGCCTAGCGCTGATTTACCTGACGTTGAGATTCCTAATGTAGAGTTACCTAACGTTGAGATTCCTAGCATTGACACTCCCGATGTGAATTTGCCTGATGTAGATCTGCCTAGCGCTAATTTACCTAACGTTGCGACTCCCAATGTAGAGTTACCGAATGTAGAGCTTCCTGACGTTGCCACTCCCGATGTAGATCTGCCTAGCGCGGATTTACCTGACGTTGCCACTCCCGATGTAGAACTACCTAGTGCTGATTTACCTGATGTGGATTTACCTGACGTTGATCGGGTCAAACAGTTTCCTCCACGATTGCTTGATGCCGTCAGACTGACGGAAGCTGTCGCTGACGAGAAAGTCTTCGTCAAACGCGAGGTTGATCATCACCTCCATGACCACGCGAAAAGCCTGTCAGCAGTAAAAGTCTGTTCACCGTACAGCAAGAAAGGTAAGAGTACATATATCCAGTCATTTCATCGAGCAGCTACCCATCCAGGCCTGGCCAAGGTAGACACAGGGTGAGCTAAGCTGACTACTGTATAAGTAAAGTGGGCGGAGTTAACCACTATATGACGAGTAGAAGGAGTTCATGATAAAATTGGAAGAGTTAACTACGGTATGGGCGGAGTTCACCACATTATGGGTGGAGTAGGAGATGGCTCACTGGTAGAGCCTGCACCTCGAGACATGAAAATGTTGAGAGGTTGTAGGTTCGAATCCCACTGCAGTCCTCCCGCTGGGCCGCAGGCTATCCTCTGGTGCCACAGGTTTGCTCAGACCTGCCTAGAAACCAAGAGCAACCTGGCGCCGCATATGGCAGCTTCGCACTTATGCACTGTGATTTCTCAGTGCGCAAACACGTGAGACAGCCTCACAATTTGAACATTTTTAAAAAAACAAACTATGGTTTGGGTAAAGTGGGCGGAGTTCACCATGATATGGGCGGAGTTAACCATAGCATGGACAAAGTGGGCGGAGCTAACCATGGTATGGGCAGAGCTAACTACGGTATGGGCGGAGTATGATAACTGAATACAGTCAGCCGAGCTTCTTCCAAAACATACCGCTACAGTCCAGCTAGAATTGACATACCGTGTCGTGGTCCATGTTTGCAGTTCTGATCATATGGCGACCATCATCATTCATCACTGCAGACGACTGCGAGTCAACTAGGTCACCATCTGACTCTTCCTCCTTTACAATGAAGTCTGACATATTGTCATCACTAGAGGTGTCTTCTCCTGAATCTTCAGATTCCTGCAGTAGATCGACAGGTGATGAAATCAAATTTGAAATTAAAATGCAATTAAATTGATCCAAATGTAAATGTCGGATTAAAATTCTAACATGAATTGAAGAACAATAAAAATATTTACAAGTACGAGCAAATGAGTACATGAGCAAATAAGTATAACAGCAAATAACAGCACTGGTAGTTACCATGGCGATAACAAAGTACCTTAAGTCGTGATCACGAGTAGAGGGAGATGACCATCTCGTATACTTGCACAGAACAGTAACGCAGAGGTGGTATATAGGTCACTCAATTAACCAATGAGAACCCTCAGATACAGTATTCGGAGTTATGTCTTACAGCTCATCACTAGCAGTACAATGATATCGCGATACTGCAAAACTGGATTTGATAGCAACAGTCTAATTTAATGGCACCGTCGATTGGCGTCCAGAAGTTTTCTTGATGATTGGGTATTGGTTGGCTTGGTTGGTTGACAGCTGTCACACGGTACAGATGTGGTAAGATCAATCGCCAGCGTACTGTTGTACAGCGTACTGTTGTACAGCGTACTGTTGTACAGCGTACTGTTGTACAGCGTACTGTTGTACAGCGTACTGTTGTACAGCGTACTGTTGTACAGCGTACTGTTGTAC
>JBCCNG010000019.1:0-17300 GCA_039025955.1 Cyanobacteria bacterium P01_C01_bin.72
GAGATTGCCGTCTCCCAGACTTTGACTATGTGCAGGTATTGTGGTCAAGTGAACCCAACATCACCCCTACAACTAAGACTGTCAGACAGCCTAAAGCGATTAAAATTAGTCCTGGCAGCACGGCATATCCTGATTGTGGTGGAGTTAACTGCCAAAGCTGTATGACCAGACTGATTGGAGGATTTAAACCCATACAGATTGGGGAAAATGCCTATCGGTGTTCTACCAAAAAAGCACCCAAGATAGAGGCAGACTTACCATTTGTCGTCACCATTCCCCAAGGGAGAGCCTGGGTTGCTCCCCAAAAAAATTCCTGGGTAATTTGCCATGCTCTAGCGGTGATTACTCCTGATAACTATTTACTGGGTGATTTATCGCGAGACTATCCCTGGTTTTTGCCAGGATGCCCCCACCAAGAACGACCAGAACACAGTATTTTTGAACAGGAAAATATTCCCCCCATTGCCAAAATCTCGGGCAAGGTAGTTCTCTTGTCTGGTCTAGCTGGTCACGTTTACTATCACTGGATGTTTGATATTCTGCCTCGACTGGAGCTATTGAGACTAAGCGGGATCAAGCTGAAAGAGATTGACTGGTTTGTGGTTAATAGTTCAAGTAAATCTTTTCAGCAGGAGAGCCTCGATCTGCTGGGCATTCCTCTGTCAAAGATTATTGAAAGCGATCTCCAGAGCTATATTCAGGCGGACGAACTGATTGTACCTTCTTTTCCTGGATACTTAGACTGGGTGCCAGAAGGAACAATTAGTTTTCTGCGACATACCTTTTTGCCGCAAATTAACTTGACTCAGACCAACAATTCTAAAATTTACGTTAGTCGAGCCAAAGCGAAGAACAGAAAGCTGGTTAACGAGTCAGAAGTAAATCAGCTATTGACAGCAGCGGGTTTTGTCACGGTGTTCTTAGAGGAAATGTCTCTCCTGGAACAGGTGGCAATGTTTGCCAATGCCAAAGTCATTGTTGCTCCCCATGGTTCGGGCTTAACTAATCTTGTTTTTTGTTCTCCGGGGACTAAGGTGGTGGAACTTTTTTCTCCCAACTATGTGCGGACAGACTATTGGGTC
This sequence comes from Cyanobacteria bacterium P01_C01_bin.72, assembly GCA_039025955.1. GTDB lineage: Bacteria > Cyanobacteriota > Cyanobacteriia > Cyanobacteriales > Xenococcaceae > Waterburya. Next base: position 1,083 of record JBCCNG010000019.1, read on the forward strand.
ATCAGTCAACAGCTAAGTCTGGAACATTACTACATTGTGGGGCAAAATTTTAGCTGTGGCACTCTGCGAAATTTAATGTATCAAAATGCCCTAACTGAGGATATCTTAGTTAAGATTAACGCTCTTGAACTAATTTTGCAGCATTGTCAGCAACAAGATTAATTATTGTTGCTTATCTCATAATTTATTTGAGTAAGCTGAGATCAGTTTGGCACAGTAAAATTAGTGAGGCTAAAAATAGTGCCAATTATCGGATCTAAAACTTCATGCCTCATCGTTAACCATTATTCATTTTCATAAATTAAATTCGTGGACTCTAGCTACCTAGCTCAGGCTATTAATCAGTGCGAACAGGCAATTACAACTACAGCAGATGATCCTGAACAGTGGCAGGCTGCTTTTGGCAATTTAGGCAATTTGCTCCAGGGACGAGCCGAGTTTGACCGAGCCATTGTCTGGCATTCTTTAGCCTTAGAAAATACTCTCAATTTAGCTGAAGCGTACTCTCAATTGGGAGAGCTGCATTTGCTGCAAAATAATTTACCCGAAGCTTTAAACTCTTTTGAAAACGCCTTAGAGTATCTACCGAATTCTGCCAGAGTCTACTCTGCCCTAGCGCAGATCAACGGTCAACTTCAGCGCAAAGAAGCGGAGATGGATTGTTGGTACAAAGCAACTCAAATTAATCCCAAATTAGTTAACCACCAGGGCTATTACAAACTAGCCAAGGCTTTAGAACAGCGGGGCAAAATTAACGAAGCGATCGCCTGTTATGAAAAAGCAGCAGCCGGGGGTGGGGCGGCTCACCCTGCCTGGTTTGACCTAGCGGAAATATATCAGCGACAGGGAAAATTAGAGCAGGCTCAGGCTGTATATCAGCAAATTCTGGAGCATGACCCTAATGTGTCTAGGGCGCAGTATCGATTAGGTACAGTATATTTACAACAGAGTTTGTTTGAAGAGGCGCTCGCCTGTTTTCGCCAAACTATTAAGCATGACCCCGATTTTCCCTGGGCATACCGCGACTTGGTTAAGGCATTTCTGCTGACCAAAAAGTGGGATGAAGCTATTTCCACCTGCTATGCCATTATCAACCTGGTAGAAGAATATCCTTGGGTTTATAGTCATTTGGGTAACGCTCTGCGGGAGAAAGGTCGGCTTGCCGAAGCGGCCACTAATTTCCAAAAAGCCTGTAAACATCGCGGTTGGTCACAGTGTGTTGACCATGATTATTTTTTCTCTTTCGATATTTTTAGTCATCGCATTGCCCTTTGGTCTGAGCAGCTAAAATTCCTCAAGGGAAAGCCAGTGCAGGCGTTAGAGTTGGGATGTTACCAGGGAATGTCTAGTTGCTGGCTCTTGGACAACCTCTTAACTCACGAAGCTGCCCGTCTCATCTGTGTTGATCAGCAATTTAATAGTAGACTCAAAGAAAATATTGCCAAGACTGGGGCGGAGTTTAAAGTAACCTGGCGGCAAGGTAAAAGTCATGAGCAAATGCAAGGCTGTACTGAGGCTAGTTTTGATTTAATCAACCTGCAAGATCGCTGCAAACTAACTAAGCATAGCGAAAAAAATGCGGCAATAGCTTGGAAACTAGCAAAATCTGGCGGATTAATCATTTTTAACTATTATGGCTGGCGCAATCCTCAAGATCCAAACCAAGAACCAGGAGTTGGCATTGATCGCTTCTTAAATCAGGTGAAAGGACAGTGGCAGCCAGTTCACTTTTCGCCTCCTACTTTTCAACTGATTATCCGTAAACTTTAAATTAATTAATAATGAATAATTAACAGTGAATAATTCGTTTTTCTTTTAAGCAGGGGTACATCGGTACTTGAAATTTGTCTTGTAGCAATAGGGGAAAAATAGTTTGGCTACCAATGAACAATTTACCACTTTTAAACTTGAGCCTAGTTCTTTTACCCCGCAGCAGGTATATAAATTAGGTCAAACTTTAGAATCAGAAAACAAACTTGCCAAGGCGATTGCCTGCTATCGCAGCGTGATTAAATCTCAACCAGATTTGGCAGAGGTATATTTCACCCTGGCTAATTTACTACTTTCCCAGGGAAAAAAAGAGCAGGCGCTGAGAGTTTATCGCCAGGGAGTTAACAACAATCCTCGGCAAGTTCAGTATGTTTTTGCCCTGGCATCTGCTTTAGCAGCACAGCAAAAATGGGTACGAGCCAGCAACAATTATCAAAGGGCAGCCAGAATCGAACCCAGTGCCAAAATTTACTATCATTGGGGAGTAGCCCAGTATCAGCTCAAGGAATATGGTGAGGCAAAATCTCATTTTGAGCAAGCAGCCCAACTAAAACCCAGTGCCGCAATTTACTATTACTGGGGACTAACTGAACTGCAACTGCAAGAATTGGGGTCAGCGGAGTCTCTTTGGCAAAAGGCGATTGACCTCCAGGAGAATCACACTCCAGCAAATTATCAGCTAGGGAAACTGTGGCAAAACCAACGGCAGTGGCAAAAGGCTATTTCTGCCTATAGAAAGGTGATTGCGAGCGCTCCTGACCATGCAGCAGCTTTAGTGAATCTAGGAATGATTTATCGGCAGCTACAGCAATATTCCCAGGCGATCGCTTGTTTCCGTCAGGGTATTAACTGTATCTCTCCAGGTTCACCGCTGGAAGAATCGGCTTTTTTTGGTTACGAAAGAACTTTGAACGAATTTCCTCAAGCTACGGCAGAGAATTATTTGCAGCTAGGTAAACTAAGGCGTGCGAGGGGCTATTTTCCCCAGGCGATCACCGCCTTTATTAAATCTCTCCAGCTCGATCCCTATTTCAAACTAACCTACAACGTTCTGCAATATACATTGATTGCGCCAGAGCAATATCCGCAACTGACTGAGGTTTACCGTCAGATTGTCGCTAAACATCCCAAGATTAGCATTGCCTGGGGTAATTTAGGAGATGCTCTAACTCAGCAAGATTGCCTCGAAGAAGCGATTGAATGTTACCGTAAGGCAGGTTATCAACGGGCGGTGCAAACCAATCCCCCCCTGGCTAAATTAGACTGGCCAGCAGTCAAAAAACATGGTCCTGACTTTATTATTGCGGGTGCTTCCAAAAGCGGTACTTCTTCGATCTATTATTATCTCAGTCGTCACCCCCAAGTCTTGCTCTCTCACAAAAAGGAGCTTGATTTTTATTGGCAACACTACCAACGGGGCGTTGATTGGTATTTAGCCCATTTCCCTGCGATTACAGACCGTCCCGACTTCCTTACAGGAGAAGCTTCCCCGAACTATCTTCGCTTTCCCCAGGTAGCACAGCGGATTAAAGATACTTTTCCCCAAACCAAAATTATTCTGCTGCTGAGAAACCCTGTGGATCGGGCGATATCTTGGCATTACCATAAACTCAACTCAGGCTTAACTAAATTAGACTTGGCTACGGCGATCTCCACTGAAATTGAGCGTTTAGCTACCTTGACAGAGACACAAGTTATCAACACAGGATATTACAACCCCGACAATATTATTGGCAGTCTCTATTTTTATCAAATCAAACCTTGGATTGAAGTTCTTGGTCGCGAACAGTTTTTGATTCTCAAAAGCGAGGATTTTTATCTTGACCCATCTCAAGTAATGGATCAGGTTTTTAAGTTTCTCGATCTGCCAAGCTGTCCTCTGGATAATTATCCCAAAGTCAATGCAGGTTCTTATCAAGAAGCAGAAGTAAATATTAGAAAAACCCTACAAGAATATTTTGCGCCCTATAACCAGCGCTTAGAGGAATATCTAGGCATGGAGTTTAACTGGGATTGATGGTACTGGTGTTTAAAGAGGGGATGGATAAAACTCAAACGACTTTACCCTTCATTAATTAGACTGATCATCTAGTCGAGATAATCGCGGTAGTCGATAGCCAACTACACCAACGGTAAACATTGCGATCGCACAAGCCACATATAGCACTGCCATCCCCGCACCTGCAGCGCTACCAAAAATAGGAGTCAATAGTGAACTAAAAGTATTTTCAGATTGCATCATGGGTTCTAAGATGCGATCGCTTAATAGTCCTGCAGTTAGAGTGGCGATCGCACTGACTAATTGTAAAACCAAAGAATTGGTAGCAAACACTCGTCCCTGAAGTTCAGAAGGAACTGCCTCCATCCAAAGCGCAGTTTCAGAACTGCTCAGTAAAGGAAAGTTGAGGGAAGAACCAAGTTGAGCTGGGAGCCAAATAGTCAGATTTCGACCCAAGCCAAATACAGTTTTAGCGATACCCGCTCCCATAAACCCGACTAGCATCCCATTGACACGACGTTTGCTGCCACCCCAGGCACTTATTAATACGGCACCAGTCACACCGCTAATTCCTGCTGCTGAAGAGATTGTCCCTAAAACCTGAGCATTATTGTCCGAACGAGCAAGTATCATAGGATTACTAATTGTTCCTCCAAGGTCGTGAGCAAACCAAAACCATGCTGTAATCAACAACAAAGTACGCAAGCTATCCCGTTGCCAAATGTATCTAATCCCAAAGGTCAATTCACCCCACAAAACACCTAATTTATTTACCTCCGCTGCCTCGGCATTCCCTTGCTTCCGCTGCCTGTTCTGCTTTACTGCCTGTTGCTCTTTTGTGGGCTGAGGAATCTTAACCCATAATATAGTAGCGACGGCTACGCTAAAGGTTGCCAAATCGATAGGCAAAATACCTCCCAAACCAACAATCGGATAAAGCACTCCCGCGATCGCAGGAGCAAAAATAACCGAGCCATAGTGAACCGAAGAACTCATGCTGTTAGCCCTGGTATAATCTTTGGGAGGTACCAAAAGAGTAATAGAAGCAGCGTAGGCTAGTCCTTGAATCTGACCAAACCCGCCATTAATTCCTGAGGCAACATACAAATGCCAAATTGCTAGGTTTCCCGACCAATAAAGAATTAAGATTGCTACAGTTGAACTAGCAGCGATTACATCACCCAAAATTATTAAATATTTGCGATTGCCGCGATCTACAATGATGCCAGCAAATAGTGAGACACAGATGCGAGATACCAAGGAAAAGAAACTCACCAAAGCTAAAGCGGTTGCCGACCCTGTTATTGACCAAGCCCAAAGAGTTAGAGCAAAATAGCTCATATAGCTGCCAATGGTAGAGATCAATTGACCAAACCAGATGAGGGTAAATTTACGCACTAGAGTTTACTTCCTTTGCTGGTTGGACACTAGGCAACAATAAATCTGGCAAAGCTTCTAGAATTAGCTGATCTGATAGAGGACCACGAGTATGACTCCCCCACAGATAGTGATCGACAAAAAATACTCGTCCTTGCTGAAAAACTGGCATTGATCTAAGTAAAGGGTTGCGTGCCCATTTTTCCTGCCGGGGAGCTTCAGGATTCGTAAAATAATCATCTCCCCAGTCAAAGACCATAATCATCTGTGTTTCAATCTGAGGTATAATTTCCCAGGAAACCAGGGCATCAGTGGTAATTCCCTCTGGTACAACTATCTCAAAGCCAATTTCCTGCAATAGCCTGCCTGTGGTACTGCCGATGGCTATGCCAACCTGGGCATCAAGATCAGAATGAATTAACAATATCCGAGGATAGGCTTCCAATACTGGCTCTAGTGCCGCTCTTGCTTTAGCAATATACTTCTCGTGCGCTACCAACAGCGCTTTGGCTTGAGCTTGTCTTCCTAATGCTTGAGCAATACCTTCAATATCTTGCTGCCATGATTGGGGTGCTGTAGGATTTTTGGCATCGTTAAAGAGTAAGGTAGGTGCAATTTTGCTCAGTAAAGCATATTTATCTTTTTGCCAATGCTCCCCCAGGATCAGATCTGGTTGAAGTATGGTTAGACGTTCTAGAGAAGGAGAATCGCGATTGCCTACCGCTACAGGTTCTGTGGTTATCCACCGACCAAGATACGGAATCTGTTCTGAGGGATTTTCATAAAGAGGAGTGCTGATCAATGATTCTGCTGAATCAGCATAGGCAGCAGGCTGTACTCCCAGTGCCAAGATATTATCTAGGATATGAGGACTGAGGACAGCAACTTTTTGTGGTTGACCACAAACTTCGGTGTTACCAATTTCATGTTGAATCAGACGACAAAGTTCAGGACTGGCAGATTTAGATGAATTATTCCTGGGAAAGTCACCAGCGGGAGTGCAGGCCACAATTAAACTGAAGCTAAAGATGCATAGACTAAGTAAGCTATGTAATTTAGGCATGACAGCAAGTTAAACAATTTGAGCAATAACTTGTTAGCTTAAGATTACGGACGCAACGTTAACAGTTGATCTGATCTTAAAGTGTCTGGGTAAGCGCTGCAAATATATTTGAGCAGCTTTTTAATCAACAAGAATTAAGCAGATTTGTCATCCGCTTAATTCTTATTCCCAAGAATAACAGCTAGACCTTTTCCCTCTCAGTTACCTTCTTTCATCAGTTTGCCTATGTGCTAAAGGCTTAATGAAAGTTGACCTATAACCGTAAAAGGCGCGCCTGTCTGAACTGCAAGTGTATTCTGAGATGATTCTAGAAAATCTTCGTCAAACAGGTTTTGGAAATTTAATTGAGCTCGCCATTTCTCACGATTATAAAACAGACTAGCATCAAAGCGGACATAGGAAGGCAGAACAAAATCATTGGGAAGTGTTGCTTCGCGATCGCCTACATAAAATAAGCCAGCGCCAAAACCTAAGCCCTCTAAGGTACCCTTTTGGAGTTCGTAAGTTGTCCACAAACTAGCACCACTACCAGGAGCGTTAGCTAGGGTATCACCTTCGTTGTCGTCGCTTCCCTCAGAGACAAATGCATCGTTAAAGAACAGAGAGGCAATAATATTCCAACCACTTATCGGTTCTCCCGCCACGTCTAGTTCAATCCCGCGGCTTGTTGCCTCGCCAACAGCAATAGAAAAATCAGTATTGTCAGGATCGGTTACGGCAAGATTAGTTTGATCAATGTTGTAAGCGGCTATGGTAGCTGAAACTCCGCCAAACTCTCCTTTGACCCCGACTTCAAATTGAGTTCCCCGTTCTGGGTCTAATAAATCCCCATTGACATCAAATGAATCGTTGACTTCAAAAGATTGACTAAAGCTACCGTAGAGAGAAATTTCTTCGATGGGTTGATAGACTAAACCCACACGAGGAGAAAAGACTTCGTCAGTAAATTCATCACCAGCTTCACCTGTAAAATCATTGAAGGTGAATTCAAATTCAGTGTCATTGGTCACAAAATCATATCTGCCACCTAACAGTAGTTTAAGATTGGGCAAAAAAGTAATCAGGTCTTGCAGATAAATACCGTTTGTATCTACTGGCAGCTCAGAGTCAAAAAAGATATTTAAAACATCATCATCAGGGAATGGCGTGTCAAATTGTGGATCGAATATGTTGATCGTGAAAGGATTATTTTCAGGATCGAACACATCTCGGTTATCACTGCTAAGAGTACTCCGTGTTAGCTCAAAGCCTAGCAGCAAATCATGCTCCACTGGACCAGTATCAAATTCAGTGATCAGCTCTGTTTGCCAAGTAATATTATCGCTATCTTGGAACTCCTCACTAAATGAGCGGGTTATGTCTCCAGTCTCTGGATCTATTCCGTCAAATGTTGGACGAAAACCAATTTCAGTGATGTTAGTGAATTCTGCACCAAGGCCAGTACGCACCCTAATGTTGTCATTAAAGCGGTGATTTAAATTAAAGTACACACTGTGGGTGGTAGAATCGCGAACATTGTCTTCATCTGCCACAAAATTAACTTCAGCAGGAACTTCAAATACAAGAGGACTTACGGGAAATCCATCATCAAATAATTCGTTTTGATCTAAAAACTCATACTCAAGAGTCACGTTAGTTTTATCGCTAAAGTCGTACCTAATTGTGGGTGCAACACCAACGATTTCCGCATCCGAAAACTCGCGAAAATTACCACCATTTTGAAAGGAAAGATTCAGGCGATAAGTCAGCTTTTTATCCTCAGTCAAGGGTCCTGTAATATCAAGCGCGGGCTGGATCAAGCCAAAGTTTCCTGCTCTAAACTCAAAATCATAAGATGGTTCTTTTTGTGGCTTTTTGCTGATATAGTTGACTGCTCCTCCTGGCGTTACCTGACCGTATAAGACTGCGGCTGGTCCTTTGAGAACTTCAACCCTTTCCACCAGATCGGGTAAGACAGATATTGGGTTACCACCCGTATCTCCCGATCTAAATCCATTTCTCAGAATCACAGGGTCGGTAAACCCTCTGACGGTGAAGCCATTAGAAATGTTGCCACGAGATCTTTGAATCGTCACACCTGACACGTTGCGTAAAGCATCGCCCGCCCTAACTAGACCCTGATCTTCAATGACTTTGTTGGGTATGACCTGGATTGATTGCGGTACATCTCTGATCGGGACATCTATGCGTGTTGCAGTGTTCGCATTATCTACCCTATAACTATCCTCCTCTACTTGCCCTGTGACAACGATATCAATCTGCTCATCTTCTTCGGCGGTAGTCGTTTCAGAGGTAACGTTAAACACTAGATCATCTCTGCCAGCAACTACTTCGGCGCTCGGAGTTTGGTCACTACCTGTAATTCTGATCTGGATACTGTTGGAGTCAGCTTGACTAACTGCAATCCGCTCAATTCCTGGTGCAGGTTCAAGTTCGGTTACGCCATTTCTAATCGAGAATGCTAAGGTAGCATCCAAAACATCAATGACCAGATCGTTCCCTTCTGAGACAATCAGCGGCACTAATCTCTCACTTCCCGTTACGGTGTTTAAGATTAACTCCAACCCTGATTCGGTGCGGATTACCTCAACTCCCGTAACGCGAGTTTCACCCTGAGCTAATAGATCTTTAGCTGAACCCTGAAAGTATGGCAAAGACTCACTTGCGGTAGGAACTCTTGCCCTAGCCGCCTCTTTATTTGCAGCAATCTCTTTTACCGCACTCATATCTGCATTAGAACCTTTTATCTGCTCCTCTGCTCTCAAAGCTGGCATTGCTACCAAAGAGAATAAACTTGTCAATAAAAATAACCACTGTAACTTACTCACCATAACTCTTCACACCTTCTAACATAGGATTAAGACTAGATAAATTATTGATAATATTTTTCGATAAACCAAATCCTATCAAAAGTTACGCCAGGTTAATACTATTAAACAGCCCGCAAACGGAATAAAATGTGCTTTAAACGGAATTTTTAAATTGTGCCTGATATTTCTTTGGGGTAACGCCATACTTTTTGCGAAACCCTCTAGATAAAGAACGATAGCTGGCAAACCCCACTTTATGGGCAATTTCTGCAACGTTAAGCTGGTTGTCTAACAGCAGGATTCGCGCTTGTTCTAAACGATAGTCATGTAGATAGCCAAAAGCAGTTGTGCCAAATATTTCCCGAAATCCCCGTTTGAGAGTGCAGTCGTTTAATCCTACCTGATGCGCTAACTTGGTCAGAGAGGGCGGATTGTTAAAATTATCGGTAAGAATCGCTTTGGCAAAATGTATGCGCTCAATGTCATCTGACTTAAGAGACGATAGCTTTTCTGTTTTTTGATCGTTCTGCTTAAGCTGCTCTAGTTTTAGAGATATTAGCTCCAGACATTTACTCTCCAAGTAAATCTGTTTCGTTTTTCCCTGAAACGAACAGCTAAAAATTTGTCTTATTGCCGTTTCCATCACTGGAGTGATATTGCCAACATCCTCGATCAAGTTTTGTCCTCCGATACGCTGGCGGGTTGATGCTGGTAATTCCTCGAAAATTTCCGTTACCGACTGACTCAACTCAGCGGCAGATTCTAGATGAATATCTATTTTTTGGATCGGTTCTCTTGAATGATGCAGGCGTTGATGAGCAGCTTCAAAACTACCCCACTCAATAAAGTTTTTCCTTTTGCATTTACCATAGTGATCACATGACAAATTAAAGCCAAACTCGCGGCTATCAAATGTACCTCTCTTTCTGATAATACATAAATCCTCATGAAGCTGATAGTTGAACAGCATCAGGTTAATGCCATGTAGGTTAACTGATTGAATATAACCTTTCCCTAAAGACTCGGGAACTAGCTCTAATGTTTCAGAAAAATTTGAAGAATCGTTATTTTGAGTAGATTGATTTGCCTTTTGCCAAAGCGCATCGTAATCAGAACCGTAAATTGTAATTGTCATAAGCAAGGAGCAATTAATTGGCAGCCCGCAAACTTTTATCGATGCTGACGTACATACAGCAATTAAAGGCTACGACAGGCAGTAAAGCCAAGATACAAGACTTAACTAAACGATACTTTAATTGATAATTATTTTCAATATGCTTGAGCCAACAGCTAGGCCTATATTTATTTCGGTCGCTTTAAGTAAGCGCCCTGAGAACAGAGAACATCTTAAAACCTAGAGTGTAAAGCTTACTGATCTCAGAATAGACCTGGTTTAAAAAGTGAAGCCAATTTGACAGTTTTTGTTAGACTCCACAATTATGTTTACGTTTGGCAACATACCTTAATAAAATAATAGTTGATTTATTTTCTCAATGCCTGCTATCTTGATCTTAATCGTTTAAATTGCTTTTACAGATACATACGTCAACACTGCCATTCAAAAACCTGAAAATCGCTTGACACAGGTAAGGCATTTATTGTGAAAGCCATCCCAAGTATTCAAAAAAATTATTTCCGAGATCAATTTCAGTTATCAGTTGTCTAAAGAACAGGTACGAAAGTGCGATCTTGAGGTGCATCCAGAAAATGACTCATAATTCTTTAAGCTTTAAAGAAGCGAGAAACTGCTCTACAGTAGTTGAAATAATGCTTTTGAGGAGCGATCAACAACCAAATCAGCATGCCTTTACCTTTTTATCAAACGGCGAAACTGAAGCCACAACCTTGACCTATCTTCAGTTAGATCAAGGTGCGCGTCGAGTCGCAGCTCAATTACAGGCACAAGGTTTGACTGGAAAACGAGCTTTGCTGCTTTATCCTGCGGGATTAGACTTTTTAGTAGCTTTCTTTGGCTGTCTGTATGCTGGAGTGATTGCGGTTCCAGTATATCCTCCCAGGCGCAATCAGAACTTATCTCGGCTGCTGTCAATTGTTCATGATGCTCAACCAGGGATCGCCTTAACAACAGCTTTCATCTTGAGTGATATCGAGAGAAAATGGAATAGCGATGACGAGCTTATCCAATTGCAGTTGCTGGCTACAGACACTATCGAAAACAGTGGAGTCGGAGCTAAATTAGCCATGTCATCCGTCACGCCTGATAGCCTAGCATTTTTACAATACACTTCTGGTTCTACAGGAATGCCGAAAGGAGTGATGGTTACCCATGAAAATATCATCCACAATCAGCAGCTAATCAAGACTGCTTTTGGTCATAGTAACCAGAGTATTGGCGTTGGTTGGCTACCTTTATTCCATGATATGGGATTAATTGGTCATGTTTTGCAGCCGATTTATGTAGGAATTCCCAGCATTCTCATGTCTCCCCTGGCATTTCTGCAAAAGCCAATTCGTTGGCTAAAGGCAATTTCTAAATATAGAGCATCTACCAGTGGTGGACCGATTTTTGCCTATGACTTATGTGTGCAAAAAGTAAAACCTGAACAAATTCCTGATCTGGATTTAAGTAGTTGGGATTTAGCCTATAGCGGGGCAGAACCAATACGGGCAGAAACTTTAGAGCGATTTGCTCAAAAATTTGCTCAGTGTGGATTTAAACAACAGGCTTTTTATCCCTGCTATGGTCTAGCAGAAACTACCCTCTTTACTACGGGAGGAGACAAGTACCAACAGCCAGTCATTCAAGGAATTAAGGCTGAGGAATTAGAGAGGAATTATGCAGTAGCCAGTGAGACTTCAGTAGCTGAAAGCCGTGCTTTTGTGGGATGTGGTCGTCCCTATTTAGACACAACAGTTGATATTGTTGACCCTGAGTCGTTAACTCGCTGTGAAAAAGGTCAAATTGGCGAGATTTGGGTATCTGGCGGCAGCATTGCTGCTGGATATTGGAATCATCCTGCTGCCACCAAGGAAACTTTTCAAGCTTATCTCAGAGATACAGGAGAAGGTCCTTTTTTACGCACAGGAGACTTAGGATTTTTACTTGACGGAGAATTATTTGTCACAGGACGAATTAAGGATGTGATTATTATCCGTGGGCAAAACCATTATCCTCAAGACATTGAAATGACTGTTCAGAAGAGCCACCCAGCACTGCGACCAAATTGCGGAGCTGCTTTTACGGTGGAGTTTAAAGGGTCAGAGCGGCTCGTGGTAGTCCAGGAAGTTGAGCGGAGCTACCTGCGAAAACTAAATGTTAATGAGGTGGTAGGCAATATCCGTCAAGCGGTGACAGCAGAGCATAATTTACAGCTTTTTGCTTCAGCCCTAGTGAAAACAGGGAGTATTCCTAAAACTTCCAGCGGTAAGATTCGTCGTCATGCTTGCCGTGCTGAATTTCTTACAGGCAACTTAAATGTGGTGGGGGATTGGAGTCAAAATCCTCTGGCAAAGATGAACTTTCGGCATTTACAGGCAGATGTGGAATCTTTGTTGGACAAAGTACAGGCTGGTAAATAGCAATCAAAATCAGAAGTATCTTTAAAAATGGAGTAAAAGTCAATGCAGTCGGATGATGCGAGAAAACTGCTTCGAGATTCCAACAAAAAACGCAAAATCAAGATTGAGAGCGAGCATTTAAAAACTGTAGGGCTGGTTCATGCCTGGGGGATTCTTCTAATACCGATCTTTGGTCTATTAATTGCGATCGCCCAAGTTTGGTTCTTCGGCATTGGAACGATGGAGATAGGACTACTAGTTGGGATGTACGCTCTAATCTATGTGGGAATTACGGTAGGATTTCATAGGCAATTCTCCCACTGTTCCTTCAAAACTAATACTCCGATCCGAGTTATATTAGCTGTCCTGGGTTCTATGGCTGCTCAAGGTTCTGTTACCTATTGGGTAGCTAATCATCGACGACATCATCAGTACAGCGATCTTCCTGGAGATCCTCACTCACCTCATTTGCATGGTGATGGTTTAGCAGGTCATTTACGAGGACTATGGCATGCTCAGATAGGCTGGATGTTTGCCCATGAGTTCACTAATCCGCTCTTGTTTGCTAAAAACCTGCTGCGAGATCCGATTATTTCTCGTATTAATCGGCTGTACCTGTGGTGGATCTTTCTTGGTCTGGCTATCCCTGCCGTTATTGGAGGTTTGTTAACTCATAATTTGGCTGGTTTCTTATCAGGGTTTTTATGGGGAGGGCTGGTAAGAATCTTTTTGGGAGGTCAATTCACATTTTTTATCAACTCCATTAATCATCTCTATGGCAGTCGTCCCTTCAATACCCGCGAACAGAGTACCAACAATATCTGGATCGCCCTGCCTACCCTAGGAGAAGCCTGGCACAACAACCATCATGCTTTTCCTAATTCAGCTAAGTTTGGGCTGCAATGGTGGCAAATTGATTTAGGTTATTGGGTGATCCGCGCCCTAGAAATACTTGGTTTAGCTTGGGACGTTCAGGCTCCAACAGCAAGATTAATTGAGGCGAAAAAGCTGGCTTAACTGCTAATTACAGTTCTATCGATATTAGTGATCAACAAATTAGGGGGATTAAAACGATGGAAATCCAAAGTTCTCAAAGAGAGGAAATGTTTAATATTTCCCAGATTAGCAATAACCATAGCCAAGAAAATATACCTCAAAAGACTGCAACAGCGGAGGAAATCCAGACTTGGACAGTCTCCTATCTAGCGGAACTGCTAGAAATCAAGCCTGATGAGATAGACGTGACGATTCCCTTCGACCGCTATGGTCTAGATTCTTCTGCTGCGGTAGGTATGACTGGAGATCTGGAAGAGTGGTTGGGATATGAACTCGATCCTACTCTGATCTATGACTACCCGACTATTAAATCTCTAGCCGTGCATTTATCAAAGTAGATTGAGCACCAGGGCAAACCCCCGAACCACACTTTAGCTTCACGATGAAAAGATGCCGCAGTCAATTAATTCTTTTATCAAGAGGATGATATTAATCAGATGACAACTACTGTAAATATTTCCAATCCTGGTGCTTCTGCCGAAGCAATCCAACATCATTATGACGTTAGTAATGATTTTTATCGACTTTGGCTTGACCCGACGAATACCTATTCGAGCGCACTTTGGTCAGAAAATGACAATCTTGAGTCAGCACAGTTAAGAAAGATTGATTTTCATATTAAACAAGTTCAAGCTAGCGGGGCTAAAAGAGTATTAGATATAGGTTGTGGCTGGGGCAGCACCCTAAAACGCCTGGTACAAGAACACAATGTTGACCAAGCTGTTGGTCTGACTTTGAGTAAGGCTCAAGCAGAATGGATTGCATCATTCAATCAGCCCCGGGTTCAAGTTAATTTAACCAGTTGGACTGACTACTCTCCAGAGGAACCTTTTGATGGAATTATTTCAATCGGTGCCTTTGAGCATTTTGCTAAACCTAGTCTCACTAAAGATGAAAAAGTAGCAGGTTATCGACAATTTTTTCGACGCTGTCATGAGTGGCTTAAACCAGGTAGTCACATGTCACTCCAGACTATCGGCTATGAAAATATGTGTCGAGAAGACATGAATGATTTTTTGATCACGCAAATATTCCCTGAAACAGATCTCCCAACCCTGGCTGAAATTGCCAAAGCAAGTGAAAGAATTTTTGAAGTTGTAGCCCTGAGAAATGATCGCCAAGATTATGAACGCACTTGCAAAGCATGGTTGTCAGGACTTAAAGCGAACCGAGCCGAGGCGGTTAGGTTAGTGGGGGAAGAGATGGTTAAACGTTATGAAAAGTATTTAAGCTTTGTGAGCATCGGGTTTCACCTAGGTAACATGAATCTTTTACGTATTCAATTGCGACGCCTTGATCGACCAAGCTGGTGATCGAGCGACACTCATTAAACAATTTAGGTTCAGCATCTGGTTAGACTTCTCAAGCAGCACGACTAACTCTAGCTAAGACAGCAGGAAAAGTTAAAGAGTTAAGCAAAGCTGATTTTTACTTTATTTTTTACCCCCCATATCATATGCCTTGCATTAAATTAAATGGAACATGGAGACTATTCAAGTGGAGCCCATAGCAATTATTGGCATTGGATGTCGTTTCCCTGGAGCTAATAATCCGAAATCCTTTTGGCAGGTTTTGAGTGACGGGGTAGATACAATTACTGAGGTGCCCTCAGAGCGATGGGATATTGATGCTTTCTACGATCCTACACCCGATACACCAGGGAAAATGATCACTCGCTGGGGTGGCTTTATTGCGCAAGTGGATCAGTTTGATTCCAGTTTTTTTGGAATTTCACCTCGGGAAGCAGAGTACATCGACCCTCAACAGCGAGTGCTTTCCGAAGTTGTTTGGGAAGCATTAGAAAATACAGGTTTGGTACCTGAAAAACTCTCTGGTAGCCCAACAGGAGTTTTTATCGGCATTGGCAATAGCGATTACAATAGGCTGCTCGCTCAGGATATCTCCTCCATGGGTATTTACAATGGGACAGGAGGCAGTTTCTGCATTGCGGCTAATCGTATTTCCTATCTCCTCAATCTTAAGGGACCAAGTTTGGCAATTGACACAGCGTGTTCTTCATCGCTAGTTGCGCTCCACTATGCCTGTCATAGCTTGAGGCAGGGAGAGTCTGATCTTTGCCTAGCTGGAGGGGTCAACTTGATTCTGTCTCCCGAGACAACAATTGGCTTTTCTCAAGGACAAATGATGGCAGCGGACGGTCGCTGCAAAACCTTTGATGCCAGTGCTGATGGCTATGTTCGGGGAGAAGGATGTGGGGTAGTTGTGCTTAAGAGACTTGCAGATGCGCTTAAGGATGGCGATCGCATTAGGGCAGTCATTAGAGGTTCAGCAGTCAATCAAGATGGTTTAAGCAACGGATTGACGGCACCCAATGGTCCTTCACAGCAAGCCCTGATTCGTCAAGCTCTAGCTAAGGCTGAGGTACAGCCAGCACAAATTAGCTACGTTGAAGCCCATGGCACTGGTACCTCTTTAGGAGATCCGATTGAGGTAAAGTCCTTGAAAACTGTTCTGCTGGAAGGCAGAGAGCCAGAGCAACCTTTATTAATTGGCTCGGTCAAGACTAATATTGGTCATTTGGAGGCAGCAGCAGGAATCGCTGGGTTAATCAAAGTTGTTTTGTCTCTGGAAAATCAGGAAATTCCGCCCCATTTACATTTCGA
>JBCCNG010000020.1:0-16808 GCA_039025955.1 Cyanobacteria bacterium P01_C01_bin.72
CAAAAAAGCGAGGACGGCAAAAACCCCTACTGTAACAGGATAAGCCATGGCAGACTTAATTTCGTTTTGCAACTTCGCCATATCTTCCAATAGCTTGGAAAGACGCATCAAAACTTCGTCTAGCACCCCACCCGCTTCTCCTGCCTCTACCATATAGATATAAAGATCGTTGAAGCATTCGGGATATTCTTTCATCGACTCCGACAAACTTGTACCTTGCTGTACTTCAGAGCTAATGCCCAAGAGCGCCCGCTTCAGTTTTACGTTAGGTGCTTGATCTGCGAGGATGCCCAAGGAACGAACAATTGCCACCCCCGCATTAACCATAACGGAGAATTGTCGGGAAAAAATGGCTTTATCCTTGACCGTTACTTTAGCTAAAGCCATCTCTAGGGCGGACAGGTCGATTTCCAAACTAGACTTGCTAACTTTGCCCACCGCGACATATCTATTCTTGAGAGCTAAACGAGCCTGTTCAGCAGATGCCGCTTCAATTTTCTCTTTAAAGACTTTACCCGTATTGTCTTTTACTTTCGCTGTATAAGTAGACATAAAAAAAACAAATAGTTAGATTAGTGATCAAAAATAAATTAGTTGAGATTGCGATCAACGACGTTTAGCACCAGCTTTGGTCTTTCCCTGAGCCGCCATACTCATTCCGCCTGCTGGGCCAACGAGGCGCTGAAGCTCGTCGGGACGGGCGCTCTTCGCCATTCCTTCTTCCATGCTGATGATGCCCTTCTTAACCAAATCAGCTAGAGCCTGCTCCATTGTTTGCATATCCATTTTGGCTCCTGTTTGAATTGCCGAATACACCTGAGCCGCCTTACCTTCACGGATTAAGTTGGCGATCGCAGGGGTGACAATCATGATCTCCTGTGCCATCGCCCGACCAAATTCTCCTGGTTTGGGACTTTTCTTTTTGACCAGAGTTTGACTAAAAACAGCGATGAGAGAATTAGACAGCATGGCTCTAATTTGTGCCTGTTGTCCCGCAGGAAACACATCAATAATCCGATCCACCGTTCCCGAGGCGGAGTTGGTGTGCAGCGTGCCAAAGACTAAGTGACCGGTTTCTGCCGCAGAGATTGCCAGGGAAATTGTTTCTAAATCCCGCATCTCTCCCACCAGGATAATGTCTGGATCTTCCCTTAGTGCTGCTTTGAGGGCGTTGGCAAAGCTTTTGGTGTCCTCTCCCTTTTGTCTTTGATGAAACAGACTTTTTTCATTATCAAACACATATTCAATGGGGTCTTCTACCGTTAAGATATGCTCGCCGCGACTACGGTTAATTAAGTCCAGCATAGCCGCCAGGGTAGTAGTCTTACCCGAACCCGTAGGACCAGTAACCAAGACTAAACCTCTTGGTCTTTCGGTAGTTCTTCTCACCACATCTGGTAAACCAAGCTGATCAAAATTAGGAATCTTAGAAGATAAGGCTCGCAAACAGGCGGCATAACAGCCCCGTTCTTTGTAGACATTGACTCTAAATCTCGCTAGACCTTTAACCCCATAAGAACAGTCTAATTCCCAGTTCTGCTCTAGCTCTTTTCTTTGATTGTTATTGAGCATACTAAAAATTAATCTTTGGCATTCTTGGGGACTCAAATCATCGCCAATGGGAGTCAACTTGCCGCTAATCCGAAAGTAGATGGGAGCGCCAGCCTGGATGTGCATATCTGAGCCACCCATTTCCACTAACTGCTCCATCATGTCTTCAATCATTAAATCCATAATTTATTCCCCATCAAAATTTTTAATTATTTAAAATTCCCGTATTTCCCTTGGCTCTAAAAGCGAGGTGTCATACAGTAAGGACAGTCCAACCATTCAGGCTGTAATTCCGCACTACAGGTACGACAGGTTAAGCCACTTTTACGCTTGGCTTTTAACTCTGCTTCTAAACCTGAATCGGTAAAAGTTACCCGCTCGACTTCTTCGAGGGTGGTATGACCTTCTTTAACCAGGTTGAGACTATAAGCGAGGATGGTAATCATCCCTTCCTCTACCGCCGTTTCTTTAATGCGATCGGTATTGGCTCCTTCGTTAATTAATTCCTGTAATTTTTCGGAGTTACGCATCACTTCGTAAACCCCGACCCTGCCTTTGTAGCCCACGCCGTTGCACTTAGGACAGAGAGTGCCATTCGCTTTTGCCTGAGAAATTTGTTCCGCATCCAGCTTGTTGGCTTTAAAAAAGATTACTTCTTCTTCGGCGGAGGCAGATAAGCCAAACCTCGATAGCTCTTCGCGGCTGGGATTATAGGCAATCCGACATTCGCTACAGACTCGACGCATCAGTCTTTGTGCCAGAACCCCGACTAAAGCCCCAGAGATCATAAATGGCTCAACACCCATCTCATCCAAACGAGCGATCGCCCCTGCGGCATCATTGGTATGTAGGGTAGTTAGTACTAAGTGACCAGTTAGAGCCGCTTCAATAGCCGTTTTAGCGGTTTCCGAGTCTCGCGTCTCACCCACCAGGATTACGTCAGGATCTTGTCTTAAGAATGCCCGCAGGATTGAGGCGAAGTCCATCCCCTTTTCGCGAATCACCTGTACTTGAGTAATACCGTCTAAAGAGTACTCAATCGGATCTTCGGCGGTACTGATATTAATATCAGGGCTGTTTCTCTCTGCCAGAACAGAATAAAGACTAGTAGATTTACCCGAACCAGTTGGACCCGTTACCAAAATAATCCCAAAGGGTCGTTTTGCCATATCCCGCACTATTTCCAAAGTCGGTTCATGAGAAATAAGTTTATCTAAACCGAGTTGAGTAGCTGAGTTATCGAGAATCCGCAGGACAACTTTTTCACCGTAGCGACTGGGCAGGGTATTAACTCGAAAATCCACCTTGCGACCCTGAAACATGCGGCGGATTTTACCATCTTGAGGTAAACGCTTTTCGGCAATATCTAGCTCTGCCATGATTTTGAAACGAGCCACCACAGCAGGAATAATTTTCTTGGGCATTCGATCAAAAGGCTGCTGTAAAACACCATCTTTGCGATAGCGTATTTTTAGCCCTTCTTCTTGGGGTTCAACGTGAATATCAGAAACTCCGTCCTGTAATGCTTTTGCCAGAATCTTGTTAACTAAGGTGATAATCGGTGCGGCTTGAGCCTCGTTCGCCGCGCCCAGATCGTCTGCTACCTCATCATCTGCCTCTTCTAGATTAAAATCAAAATTATCTAGCTCTAGAGAAACATCAACATTGACTTCTTTCTTTTTGGCAGTTTCTCTTTTGACCTGATCATCAAGAAATTGGTCGATTAATTGCTGATAATCTGCTTGAGTGATCACCTGGCGCTCAATGCCAATTCCTTTGGGTCGCAGAATTCGGTTGAGATCGTCTTGCGCCTCCAAATTCTCAGGATCAACCATCGCTACTACGAGGATCGGTTTTTCCCCTTCTTTCTTCTGGAGCGGGATCAAGCGATAACGACGGCAGATATCGAGGGGAATTAGAGAATTAATCAGCTCCCCCATCTGATTGTTGCTAAACTTTTCAGTTTCGATTTCAGGATCGGCAGATTCCACCCCAAAAAGGACTTTAAGCTCAAACAGATGATGCTTTTTATACTGACGTAGTAAATCTGGCGGTAGCTGCTTACCAGTGGCAGATTCCAGAACATCAATCAGTGAGTTACCCGTTTTACGACTCTCAGCTAGAGCCTTCTGCATTTTTTCGCCGTCAATAAAGCCCTTTTGTACCAATTGATTGCCGAAGGGTGATAAATTATTGCGTACGGCGATCGCCCGATTTTTTTTGGAAGAGGAATAAGCCATAAAATGAAAAAATATCTCCTGACGACTTCTAGTGTTCCCTAAAATCTATTTAAAGTTGCAACAGGCTAAAACTAACCGTTTAAACTGCGATTTCATCAGGTTATGACCGATTACAGAATAGACTTGAGGACTTCAAGAGAGAAAGAGATAAGCTGATGGTCAAGCAAAAAATATTTTATGATGACTGTACTATAGGGTTTATTAGGAGATCGTCTATCGTATCGACTAGACAATTTTGGTCAGCTAAGAAAAAATTAAAACTGTTAATTCTTAGACTGAATGCAATATCCTATATTTTGTACTCAGAGAAAGATAATCATTTCCTATGACTGAAGAGCAGAAACAATCAGAACAGCTTGTTGAAGATCAAGAAGTAGTGGTTGAGAATTCCCTAGAAAATCAAGATTCTATCGATGAGTCTGTCGTTGAGAATAATGAAGCTACGGAATTAAATCCTGAAGAAAACAACCAAACTTCTGCCAATGAAGAAATCTTTGCTGCATTTCAGCAAGAAAACGCCAATCTAAAAAAACTTTTAGATGAAAAGAGTCAACAAGCAGATTTGGCAAAAGCGCAGTATGCTCGTCTAGCCGCAGATTTTGAGAACTTTCGCCGTCGAACTACGAAGGAGAAAGAAAACTTAGAAGTACAGTCGAAAAAAAATGTTATTACCGAACTGCTGCCAGTAATTGATAATTTTGAACGAGCTAGAACCCAGCTAAAACCGGAGAGTGATGGCGAAAAAGCAATTCACTCCAGCTACCAAGGAGTGTACAAAACCTTAGTTGAGTGTCTCAAAAAAATGGGTGTTTCTGCCATGCGTCCTGAAGGACAAGAATTTGATCCCAACTATCATGAGGCTATGTTGCGTGAGCCAACTAACGAATATCCTGAAGGAACTGTGATTGAACAACTAATGCGCGGCTACATTTTAGGCGAAACAATTCTGCGACATGCCATGGTTAAAGTTGCTGTTCCTCAAGAACCTGTGATAACTTCGGAACAGAAAACGACAGAAGATGAAGAAAATGCTAGTTAAGTGATCTTCCTGATGCAAAGCTAATTCAAGTTTTTTAGTCTCATGGAGTTTGCTGGCTCGACATCATTAGTATGTCGATGTTGTATGTCAATCAACACCAAATGCTTCTCTGTCAACTTCTTAGTACTCTATAAATAAATGAAAGTTACTGCCTAAGCACTATGGCAAAAGTTATCGGTATTGATCTGGGAACTACCAACAGTTGCGTTGCTGTGCTTGAGGGGGGCAAGCCCATAATTATTGCTAATTCTGAAGGTGCGCGTACTACCCCGAGTATGGTTGCGTTTGCCAAAGGTGACACTCGTTTAGTAGGTCAACTGGCGAAAAGACAGTCAGTGACCAACGCCCAGAATACGATTCACAGTATTAAGCGCTTTATTGGTCGTCGCTGGGAAGACACAGAAGAAGAGCGTTCTCGCACTCCCTATAAATGTGTTTCGGGGAGAGATAATACTGTTGACGTGCAGATCAAAAACAGGAACTATACTCCTCAAGAAATTTCGGCAATGATCCTGCAAAAACTCAAGGCAGATGCAGAAAGTTTCTTGGGCGAACCTGTGACCGAAGTGGTTATTACTGTTCCCGCTTACTTTACTGATGCTCAAAGGCAGGCAACTAAGGATGCTGGTACTATTGCTGGACTAGAAGTATTACGTATTGTAAATGAGCCGACTGCCGCAGCTTTAGCCTATGGTTTAGATAAACAAGACCGAGAAGAAAATATCTTGGTTTTTGATTTGGGCGGTGGAACTTTCGACGTTTCCGTCCTGCAATTGGGTAATGGGGTCTTTGAAGTAAAAGCAACGGCGGGAAACAACCATCTTGGCGGTGATGATTTTGACAATGTGATTGTCCGCTGGATGATTAAAACCTTTTACGCTCAAGAAGAAATTGATCTCAGAACAGATAAAATGGCGCTACAGCGGATGCGGGAAGCCTCAGAAAAAGCAAAGATTGAGCTTTCTGTTGCACCGACAACTTCGATTAACCTCCCCTTTATCACTGCCGACGAAACTGGACCAAAGCATATCGAGCTAGAGTTGAGTCGAGCTAAGTTTGAAGAACTATCCAAAGATTTAATTCAAAAAACTTTAGAGCCAGTCAAGTTGGCTTTAAAAGATTCAGATCTAGCACCGAGTGAAATCGACCGCATTATTTTGGTTGGCGGTTCAACTCGCATTCCCGCTGTCCAGAGTGCGATCAAAACTGTTTTTGATAGTATGCAGATCGACCGCTCCGTCAATCCCGATGAAGCAGTAGCCGCAGGAGCAGCTATTCAGGCGGGAGTCTTGGGGGGCGAAGTCGAAGATGTTCTATTGCTTGATATTACTCCTTTGTCCCTGGGGATCGAGACTTTAGGCGAAGTTTTTACCAAAATAATTGAAAAGAATACTACCGTCCCCACTAGCAAATCGCAAATTTTCTCGACTGCGGCAGATGGTCAAACAAGTGTAGAAATTCATGCTCTTCAAGGGGAAAGAGCGATGGCAAAAGACAATAAAAGTTTGGGTAAATTTCTTCTCACAGGCATTCCTGTTGCTCCCAGAGGTATGCCACAAATTGAAGTTAGTTTTGAAATGGATGTCAACGGCATCTTACAGGTTTCGGCTCAAGATAAGGGTACTGGAAAGCAACAAAGCATCACCATCAGCAATACAGGAGGCTTAAGCGCCAGTGAAGTTGAGCGGATGCGTCAGGAGGCAGATGATTATGCCGACCAAGATCGTCGCAACATTGAATTGGTTAAGCTGAAAAATCAGGCGGAGAATCTCATCTACAATTACGATTCAACTCTCAGTGAGCAGGGTGAATTGATTCGTGATGAGTACAAAGCGAAAATTGCTCGGATTAAAGAAGAGTTTAATATTGCTTGTAATAGTCCTCATACTAGTATGAAGGAAATTAGTGCCATTCTCGATAGCTTACGTCAGACTTTACTAGAGATTGGGACAGACGTTTATCAACAGAAAAATGCTGATGCTAATGATTCTTTTGTCTTTGATGACTTTGATGATCAGGATTTGGCAGAGGCAAAGACAGAAATTGATCTCGATGGAGATAACAGTATTAAAGCTGTGGTGAGCATTTCCAATAGCTCTAATGTTGAAGGAGGAGTAGATCTAGGTTTGGATGAGTTTGATGAAGATTATGAATCACTAGATTAAAAATCGGAAAATCATGACTTATCATTTTCCCAGATAAGGCAAAGCTAAAAATAATTTGTTCTTAGTAGTAACCGTACTATGTTTACTGGTTCTGATTTTGCTAAAGTACAATCTATAAACCATAGGAAAAAATCAAGATTTTATGGCAGAGGACTACTATCAAATCCTGGGCGTATCCCGCGATGTAGATAAAGATGAATTAAAACGCGCTTATCGCCAACTGGCGCGTCAATATCATCCCGATGTCAACAAAGATGCAGGAGCAGAGGAAAAGTTTAAAGAGATTAGCCGTGCTTACGAGGTGCTTTCAGAGCCAGAAACTCGCAGCAGATATGACCGCTTTGGTGAGGCAGGAGTTGGCGGCGCAGGAGGCGGTGCATCTGGGTTTGAATATAGCGATATGGGCGGGTTTGCCGATATCTTTGAAACTATTTTTAGTGGTTTTGGCGGTGGTGTTGGTACTAGTCAGGGACAGTCTCGCCGTCGTAATGGTCCTGTCAGAGGGGATGACCTGCGCTTAGACCTCAAGCTTGACTTCAGAGAAGCGGTCTTTGGTGGCGAGAAGCAGATCAAAATTCCTCATCTGGAATCTTGTAAAACCTGTAACGGTACGGGAGCAAAACCAGGAACAGGGGTTAAAACCTGTGGAACCTGTAGTGGTACAGGACAGGTTCGCCGAGCAACTCGTACCCCTTTTGGTAGCTTTGCCCAAGTCTCCGCCTGTACTACTTGTAACGGTACAGGACAGGTAATTGAGGAAAAATGCGGCACTTGTCATGGTGCTGGTCGTCAACAAGAAACCAAAAATCTTAAAATTACTATTCCCCCCGGTGTTGATAATGGTACTCGCTTGAGAGTCTCTGGGGAAGGTGATGCTGGCGTTCGCAGCGGTACGCCAGGAGATTTGTATGTTTATTTGTTTGTGGAATCAGACAAAGAATTTACCCGCGAAGGAATTAATATCAGGTCGGAAATTAAGATCAGTTATTTACAGGCTATTTTAGGCTGTACCTTAGATGTGAATACGGTTAATAATCCCAATGATAAATCCGATGATGGTCAGGAAAAATTAACTATTCCTGCTGGTACTCAACCCAACACAGTATTAACTCTGGAAAACAAAGGCGTGCCCAAGCTGGGTAATCCTGTAAGTCGCGGCAATCATCTGATTACGGTGAAAATAGATATTCCGACCAAAGTTAACTCAGAAGAAAGAGAACTGTTAGAAAAGCTAGCCGCAGTCAGAGGTGAAACTATTGGTAAAGGAAGCAAAGAAGGTTTCTTGGGAGGGTTATTTCACAAATGAATCCTCTTAATCACCAAAGTACGGATAATGCTACCTCAGTTACCGCAGATTCTCAACTAGATTTACGGGGTACACCCTGTCCGATTAATTTTGTCAGAACCAAACTGCGCCTAGAACAAATGCCGTCAGGATCTTTATTGGAAGTTTGGCTCGACCCTGGTGAACCAGTAGAGCAAGTGCCTGATAGTCTGAAAATGGAAGGTTATCAGATCAAGGCTTTAAATGAGCAAGATGGTTTTTTTGCCCTGTTTGTCTATCGCCCGACAGAAGCGTGACGGACGGAAATTTCTCACCAGAAACATCAGACTTAGTAACTACTGCTGAGTCTCAGAATTTGATTTGGGGAACGGTTGTAGCGGTTCAAGCTAATTTTTATCAGGTTAAATTAGCAGACAGTCAGAATGCCCAGTTTTTGCTTTGTACTAGACGTACTCGCCTGAAAAAGATCGGTCAAAAGGTCATGGTGGGCGATCGCGTTTTGATTGAAGAACCTGATTGGCAGGATGAACGAGGAGCAATTGCTGAAGTTAAACCCCGAACAACAGAGCTACAGCGACCTCCTGTAGCAAATGCAGAGTTGATTTTATTGGTTTTTGCTTTAGAAGAACCTAGTCTCGATCCTTGGCAGCTTAGTCGTTTTTTAGTCAAGGCGGAGTCAACTGCTTTGAAACTTCGTCTCTGTTTGAATAAAGCTGATCTAATTACTGCCGAACAGCAGCAGCATTGGCATGAGCGTTTGGCAGCATGGGGGTATAGTCCTACTTTTCTCAGCGTCGCACACAACCAAGGTATAGATGATTTATCATCCCATATCGCTGACAAAATTACCGTTGTGGCAGGTCCCAGTGGTGTGGGTAAATCTAGTTTGATCGATGCTTTAATTCCTGCGGTAAATCTAAGAGTCGGCAAAGTATCAGGCAAACTACAGCGTGGTCGTCATACTACCCGTCACGTAGAGTTATTTGAGCTTCCTGGGGGTGGTTTGTTAGCAGATAGCCCAGGATTCAATCAGCCCGATTTGGACTGTCTACCGAGTGAGTTAGCACAGTATTTTCCCGAAGCCAGAGCTAGATTAGAAAAAGGTAGCTGCCAATTCAGCGACTGTATTCATCGTGATGAACCAAACTGCGTGGTTAGAGGAGACTGGGAAAGATATGAATACTATTTAGATTTTTTAGAAAAAGCGATCGCCCATCAAACAGCTTTACAACATCAGGCAGATGCCGAATCGACTCTTAAGCTCAAGGTCAAGCGTTCAGGTAAAAGCCAATATGAACCAAAGCTAAAAACTAAAAAATATCGTCGCACCTCTCGTAATGTTAGAAAGCAAAATCTACAAGAGATGTATGAGAAACAGCTAGACGAAGAATGGGAATAATTTAAGAAGTAATGTAGTTTTCATCTTACCAGCAACATAATTTTCTCAGTCCCTAGTCCCTCGAACATTTAAATTCTGAACTATGGGTTTCAAACCACATTCCGCTGTTAGCGTCGTCATAAAAAGAATTAAGAATCTGGCGTAGGAAGAAGATAATAGCGACGACAAGCCTCGCTGAAAAATTGTAAGATATGCCGTCGCTCATCGGTTAAATTAACAACCTGTTGAACACTTTGGTAAACAACCAAATGAACTGCCATGAAACATTGAAACACCCAACGAAGTGTAGAAGTAGCAGTCGGTTTTCCCAATTGGTCGGGAATTGTGTTTGCTGATGCAGCCAAAGCCTGTAGGAAAATCATTCTCCCCCTCAATTGATGATACGCCCTAATTTTTCAATGCCGCAATCTTAGTTTTTAACTCCTCAACCATAGCCAATAAATCTTGCTGGGCGATCGCCTGCTGTTCTCCCGATTTCAACCACTTGAGGTTGACGGTATTGTTTGCCGCCTCAGCCTCACCTATCACCAGACAGGCAACTGCGCCACTGCGATCGGCTCTTTTAAACTGTTTACCAAAGGCACTACCGCTCAGGTCTAATTCAACCCCCAAATTTAACCCGCGTAATTTTTGCGCTAACAACAGCCCTTGGGCTTCCGCTACTGCACCACGGGACACCAGATAGAAGTCGGGATTATGCACAGGAGCATCGTTTAACTGTTGCAATAATAAGACTAGTCTTTCCATGCCGATTGCCCAACCTACAGCTTGGGTTTCAGGGCCTCCCAGCTCTTTCACTAACCCGTCATAGCGTCCGCCGCCGCATACTGTTGCCTGCGCTCCCAGGTCATTGGACTTGATCTCAAACGCAGTATGAGTATAGTAGTCTAAACCTCGAACTAGACAGTGATTAATTTGATATTTAATGTTCAAATCAGTAAGTAGTAGCAATACCGTATCAAAATGTTTTTTCGATGCTGCGCTCAGATGTTCGGTTATTTTCGGAGCATTGCTGGCAATTTCTTGAGTTTTCGGATCTTTACTATCTAAAATACGCAGGGGGTTACGAGTCAAACGATCTTGACTGTCTTCATCCAGGTCGTTTTTATAGGGTTCAAGATAGTTAATTAAAGCCTGACGATATTGAGCGCGATCTGCGCCATTCCCTACAGAGTTAATATCTAACTCCAGATTTTTTAAGCCCAAGCTTTGCAAGACATCTGTTGCCAAGGCAATTACCTCCGCATCAGCCCGAGGAGCATCACAACCAAGTAATTCTAATCCCACCTGATGAAACTGGCGTTGACGACCGGCTTGAGGGCGCTCATAACGAAACATAGGTCCTGTATACCAGAGACGCTGTACTCCTCCCTGAGCATGGAGTTTGTGCTGAATATAGGCTCGCACTATTCCTGCTGTCCCTTCTGGTCTGAGAGTAATCGATTTATCACCACCGCGACTGTTAAATGTATACATTTCCTTGCCCACTACGTCGGTAGCTTCACCGATACCGCGCTCGAATAAATCAGTCTGCTCAAAAATTGGGGCGCGAATCTCTTGATATGCTGCCCGACCCAGTATTTCTCTTACTGTTGCTTCAATTGACTGCCAGTAACCAACTTCCTCTGGCAAAATATCTCTTGTTCCTCTTAATGCTTGAATCATTTATTGCTTGCTGGCTCAAAATCTCGAATTATCTTCTTGTCTCTGTTATTAAGCTACCAGCTATTCGGTCAGTACGGATGAGCAACCAGAGAAAGGATGATCGACGATGTTAGTAATTTTGAGTCTAGTTAACTGCTGAGTTAGCTGTTGAAATTACTGAGTCCCAAGTTTCCTTGAGACAATTATGACTAAGATTAACTGCTTTTACTGCCTGCATTTCAGGCTGTTACGGGGTGATCACCGACATAGTTAGATAAAGTTTTGATAAAGCTGCTTTGGCGATCGCTCTCTGAGGCGGCAGCACAGAAGTAGTAGTTTTTTTACTTGATTTTACTACTTAAATATGTTGAGACTTATAAAGCCAAAATACTCACTTCTACCCTGAATAATTTTCTCCTGTCAAAATCTTGTACCCTATAAATGTTAACCTGTACGCTTAAATTAGATGAATACCCCGAGTAAATATGTTTAAGTCTAATTAACCCCCGATCTTCCTCGAAAAGCATAATTGTTTATTCTCAAATGCTTGGAGCTTTTGCTTAATACACTATAGACATACAAATAATAACTTTGACGCTGATCGGCAGAAAAATACTGAGTTGAACAACTTAATTTTGCTTTGACAAACTATTTGGCTAAGAAAAAATTAGCAATATATTAGGTATATTTAAAAGTTTGCTGTGCTGACCCAAAACTAAAAAACGAAGATAGTGTTATCATCGTTCCAAGCCATTTTAAAAACTCTACTACTAAAAACTTGATTTAATCTTTAAACATAGCAAGGAAATTAATCGTTAAAATTGTCGATGTCATCAGTATTTTTGCTTTTCTCTATCTCTTGGAGGGTTTTCCATCCTGGTAGCCAGAGGGAATCGTCTTTAAGCTGAGACGCATTAAGCCAAAAGCGAGTTTGGGGATCGCAAGACGCTACCATTTCCGCAAAAACCCATTTTTCTTGGTTTTTGCGATTGACTACTTGGAAATGTCTCCAGCCCCAAGTTTTTTGTATCGCTGTCCATTTTGAACCAATTAAATAAGGGAACTTTTGTTTTCGCTTTTTCGACATTTTCACCTCGAAAGACAATAATGATAGTCTAGTCGCAATAATTTACTACTTTTCATTGTGATATTTTTATGAAAAATACATCTGTTTTGTATCAGTTATTTTTAGAACAAATTAATAGCTACAGTGCGATCGCTCTTTCGCTCTGTTTGGCTTTAGCACCTACTGCCGCATTTGCTCAGGATAGTACAATTAAGTTGCAGGATACGGATTCAGGGGCAGAAACTCCTAATAGCCAACAGCCAATTAATTACAGAGATTTACCACCTCTAGATAATTCTGGCTCAAATTCAACATTAGAGACAGCTCCGCTTCCTGCTGCTTCTCCCGAATTTGCTACCGATGAAACAGACTACACTTTAGGTGCAGGGGATAGAATTAATCTCGATATTTTTCAGGTTGAAGAGTATAGCGGCGAATACCCAGTTTTGGTTGACGGTACGATTAGTTTACCTCTAGTTGGTCGAGTTGATGTTAGAGGATTAAGTCTCAAAGAAACATCTGAAACCGTTTCCCAAGAGTATGCGACCTACCTCAAGCGCCCCATAATTACCGTTGGTTTAGTCGCACCT
This sequence comes from Cyanobacteria bacterium P01_C01_bin.72, assembly GCA_039025955.1. Classification (GTDB taxonomy): domain Bacteria; phylum Cyanobacteriota; class Cyanobacteriia; order Cyanobacteriales; family Xenococcaceae; genus Waterburya. The sequence goes on from JBCCNG010000020.1 coordinate 12,980, forward strand.
CGTCCCCTCAGAATTGGGATTGCGGGAGAAGTAGATAACCCTGGTGCTTATGAAGTTGCTTTAACTCCTGATAACCCTCAATTTCCTACGGTTACAGATTTGCTTGAGCAAGCAGGTGGTATCACTACCATCGCTGACGTACGTAACATTAGAGTTACAAGACAGAAAGGTGATAGGGAAATAGCATACAACTCTAATCTTTGGGATTTGTTAACCAAAAACCAAATTAGACAGGATATTTCTCTACGTGATGGAGATACAATCTTTGTTCCCACTACTGATGAAATCAATACTACTGAATTAGATCGACTCGCTCAGGCTAGCTTTGGACTCCAGTCTGATAAGCCAATCAAGGTCGCAGTAGTTGGGGAAGTATACCGCCCTGGTTCGCACTTCATTCAGCCCGAATTGTTAAGCCGTGATACTAATAACGGCGCTAACCAAGGAAAACAAGAGTCGATTCCTCCTAGACTTTCTCAGGCAATCAATGCAGCGAGCGGTATCAAGCCTTTAGCTGATATTAAAGAGGTACAGGTCAAGCGTACTGCTTGGAATGGTGACGAGAAAATTATTGCGGTTAATCTTTGGGATGTAATTTCCTCTGGAGACACTAGTCAAGACATTATCTTGCAAGAAGGCGATCGAGTTATTATCCCTGAAGCCACTGCTCTTAGCGAGGCAGAAAGACAGAAGCTAGCAGCAGGTACTTTCTCTCCTGAAGAAATTACGGTTAACGTTGTGGGCGAAGTAGGTAGCCCTGGTCCAGTCCAGGTAAAACCCAATACTCCACTGAACCAAGCAATTTTGGCTGCGGGTGGTTTTGACACGCGAAGAGCAAATAAAAATGAAGTCGAGCTAGTTAGTCTCAAACCAGACGGAACTGTTGAAAAACGCAAGATTCAGGTAGATCTGGGTGCAGAAGTCAACGAAGAAACAAACCCTGTATTGGGTCAGAATGACGTTGTAGTTGTTGGTCGTTCTGGCACTACTGCGGCTACTGATGGACTGGGACAAATAGTCAGTCCTATTGGTGGTGCATTTGGTTTACTTAACTTAATTTTCTAGACTTATAACTGTATAAGTTATGACCCATTGTTCTGCGGCAATCTGTCGGAACAATGGGTTATTATGCGACTAATTTGACCGAGAGAGAGAGCGCCCTAGAGGATACACCTTCAGACAAGGTTTCCTCGCCATCTCTAATCGGGGTATTGATATAATCGGTGTTGTGAGGATTTGAATAGTAATGCCCGAGAGAAGTCCAGATCGTTCTGCTTATCTTCCTTTAAAAAACAAAAACGGCAATGGGATTAATCAGAGGAAGGGAAATGATTCTTATGCTTATTCTCTACCTGTAGTCACAAAAGCGCCAGAAACAGAAGGAGATAGTATCGATCTACGCCAACTAACCAGGATGGTGAGGCATCGACTGCGTTTGATCTGTGCTGTTGTTGCTGGTGTAACTGCGACAACGGCAATTGTTACCTTTAACCAAGAGGCAACTTATAAAGGCAGTTTTAAGCTCTTGGTAGAACCTGTCGCCGAAGAAAAAGAAGATCCCTTAGCGGTAATACAGCAAGACTTGAGCGGTCTCGATTATGAGACGCAAATCGAGGTGTTACGCAGTCCTCGGGTTTTAAATCCGATTGTCGAAGTTCTAGCGGCGAGATATCCCGAAATTGATTACGAAGAGTTAATCAAACCGAAAAAATCACCCCTGAAGATTGAGCAGCTCAATGACACTAAGATTTTAGAGATATCTTATGTTGATACTGATGCCAATAAGATTCAGTTTGTCTTAGATAATTTATCCGAGGCATACCTACGCTATTCTTTGAATGAAAGAAGAATTGAGGTTAAACAAGGAATTGATTTTGTGGAAAGCCAGTTGCCCGAAGTTGAAGCAAGGGTAGATGAGCTACAGGGAAAAGTTCAAAAGTTTCGTCAGCAGTATAATCTCTTAGATCCAGAGCAGCAGGCTAAAATTTTGGCTCAACAGCTCGTTGATTTTGAGCAGAAGTATTTCAATACTAAAGCTGAATTGAAAGAGACTAGATCTCTATATGGTTTGCTGCAGCAACAGCTCAATCTAAATCCCCAACAAGCCTTAGCCGCCAGTTATCTCAGTGAATCTCCTCGATATCAAAATTTGCTCAATCAGCTACAGGAAATTGAGGTTGAGCTAGCTCAAGAGTCAACTCGCTTTTCTGCAGATAACCCAACCATACGGAGTCTAGAGGAGAAAAAATCTCGTTTGCTTACCCTCTTGCAGCAAGAAGCGGGTGGGGTTCTGGGTCAGAGCTTGTCTAATTCAGTGAATAGTTCTCCTGATTTAACTTCTCCGAGTACTTTGCGCTTGGAACTTAATCAGCAATATATTCAAGCTGCTAACGAGATTGAGATCCTCGAATTAAGAGAAGCGGTTTTACAACAGGAAATAGCCGAACTTGCTCAGTTGACAGAACAAATGCCTGTAATTGCTCGTCAATATACGGACCTCAATCGCCAATTAACCGTGGCAACGGAAAGTTTAAATCGATTTTTGACCGCTAAAGAGACTCTTCAGCTACAGGTAGCACAGCAGGCATTACCCTGGCAAACCATATCAAAGCCCAAGGTTTTGACTAAGCCTATTGCTCCTAATCCTCCTCGCAATCTAGCCTTAGGTCTGATTTCTGGTCTAATGTTGGGCTGTGCTGCTGCTTTGTTGGCAGAACGTCTCGATCCTGTATTCCATTCCTCAGAGGAATTAAAAGAAAGCGTCAATCTACCTATTCTGGGCTTGATTCCAATTCAAAAGGATCTTCAGCCTGCTGATGAGCTCAAAGCATTGCCGAAGAAAGATAAGATCAGTCTTCCCGCACTACAGATTGGCAATACCACTCTCAGTCTTAATCGCTCCTTAAAGCCAGCAGCAGCAAAGACTGTGGATAACAGGCAGAAGTGGAACGGTAGTTCTCCTTTTTTAGAGTCTTTTCGTTCGTTAAATACTAATATCAAGCTTTTAGGCTCTGATACATCACTACGCTCGTTCGTCATTAGTTCTTCGATTCCTTCTGAGGGTAAATCTACAGTTTCTTGCCACCTTGCTCAAGCTGCCGCAGCCATGGGTCAAAGGGTTATGCTAATTGATGCTGATTTGCGTCGCCCTCAAGTGCATCGTTGGTTAGGAGTGGAAAATAATGAAGGTCTCAGTAATGTTTTAGCAACAGGGTTAGACGTTGACGAAGCAATTATTCAAGTTCCTCAATGGGAGAATTTGTCGGTAATCACGGCGGGAGATATTCCTCCAGATCCCACTAGACTACTTGCCTCACAGAAAATGTTGGCTTTGATGGAGCGCCTCAAAAGCAGCCGTAAATATGATCTGATTATTTATGACACTCCCCCTATCTTGGGTTTTGCTGATGGTCGAATTCTTTCAAGTCGTACCGATGGTGTTGTTCTGGTAGTGAGAATCGGGAAGACAGACCGTTCTTTACTCAAGCAAAATATTGACAATATCCAGATGTCCAACGTTCCTGTATTGGGGTTGATTGCTAATCAGGTCAACCGCACTACTAGCTCTTATCACTACTACAATAGCTACTATGCTGATCGCAAGTAAACTATAGATGAAAATAATTAGGAAATACTGCGGATATAGCAATTCTCGCGTTGGTGAGGTACATCTTGCTACATGCGGCACAGCACGTAGCGCAACGAGTCCTTTTGGACTCGCCCCTCGAAGAGGGGCAGGGGCGATAGCCCCGTGTCGTTAGACGATATCCGAAGGTGTACTATATGCGAAGCGGTATCCTTTAGGACAAGGGCATAACATATCTTTAAG
>JBCCNG010000021.1:0-16793 GCA_039025955.1 Cyanobacteria bacterium P01_C01_bin.72
AGAATTAATCAAGATATTTCACCGTGTGGCGGGGACAACTCGTCCAGGGACAGGAGAGAATTATACCAACTGGATTCATGTAGAAGATATTGTCCGCGCGATCGACTTTGCTAAAGAGCGACAGCTAGAGGGAATCTATCATTTAAATAGCGATCAATCCCTAACGACAAAGGAGTTTCTGGCGCGGCTATTTGCGGCTCACAATTTGCCATCTGTTACCTGGGATAGTTCGCAAACTGATCGACGTTCCTATAATATGAAGCTATCCAATCAAAAACTGAAAAAAGCAGGTTTTGAGTTAGCCCATCCCGAAATTGAATTTAGCTAGTGAAATAAAATAAACTCCAAAAAATCAGCTCGAATTTATTCTGGCTTTTCTCAACTGATAATCAACAACTGATGCAATACCATGTCTTCCCCATTCCCTAAGATTCTGGCATTAGATTTCGATGGTGTAGTTTGCGATGGTTTAAGGGAATATTTTGCCAGCACCAAAAAAGCCTATCAGCAAATTTGGTCAGCAGAAGTAAGTGATGATCTTGCTCCTAGCTTCTATCGTCTACGCCCCGTAATTGAGACTGGTTGGGAAATGCCAATTCTCTTACGAGCCTTAGCATCAGGAATTTCTGAAGCGGATATTCTCGCTGACTTTGCCCAAATTTCTCAAAAAATAGTGCAAGCAGAGGGACTAGAAAAACAGACGGTAGTTAATCAGCTTGATGGTGTAAGAGATAAATGGATCAAGAGCGATCTAGATGGCTGGTTGGCTTTGCATCGCTTTTATCCTGGGATTATCGAACAGTTAGGGAAAATAATCACTTCTCAAGTCAAACTTTATATTGTGACCACTAAAGAAGGAAGATTTGCCCAGCAGCTACTCCAGCAGCAGGGGATTAACTTACCCGTAGAGCAAATTATTGGCAAAGAAAGCAAACGTCCCAAATATGAAACCCTGAGAATCATCCGTGATCAGCATCAACAGCCAGGATTACAGCTAGAGCTAACCTTTGTCGAAGATCGCTTAAAAGCACTACAGCAGGTAGATCAACAGCAGGATTTGCAGTTTGTGAAACTCTTTTTGGCTGACTGGGGCTACAACTTAGAAAGCGATCGCCTGGTTGCTGCTCAAGATGCAAGAATAAACTTGTTAAGTCTCGAAAACTGGCAACAGAATCTACCTATCATTTAAATGTATTGAGTAAATATATTGAGGTTTTGTCCTTTTGCTTAACTTGTCATCAGCGCCCAATAGCTAATAGCGAGGCTTTATTAAGATAAAGATATAATTATTTAAATCGATCTGGCTCGCGATCGCATTTTTTTTTAGCCAAACCTTATTTTATATGTCATCATCCGATTTACAGACCACTATTGAAGAAAAGCAACGAGAAGAATACCTCAACGAGCTTCCTGGCGAAGTGGAAATGTCTCTTTTTGAGCATCTAGAAGAGTTGAGACTCAGAATATTTTATGCTTTAATTGCTGTGGCGATCGCTGCCCTGGGTTGTTTCATCTTTGTTCGTCCTCTGGTACGGATTCTTGAAGTACCCGCTCAAGGAGTACAGTTTCTTCAACTAGCTCCTGGAGAATTTTTCTTTGTTTCAATTAAGGTAGCTGGCTACAGCGGTATGGTTTTGGCAAGCCCGTTTATTCTCTACCAAATTGTTCAGTTTGTTTTACCAGGATTAACCAGAAAAGAGCGCCGTCTACTTGCTCCCGTGATTTTTGGCTCTAGCATTTTGTTTTTCGCTGGTTTGTTTTTTGCCTATATTGCCCTAATCCCTGCGGCGCTTAATTTCTTTATCAATTACGGTAGCGATGTAGTTGAGCAATCTTGGTCAATCGACAAGTATTTTGAATTTGTTTTGCTGCTGCTGTTTAGTACAGGTTTGGCGTTTCAAATTCCTATTATTCAGCTTATATTAGGATTTCTGGGGGTAGTTAGCTCGGCGCAAATGTTTTCTGGCTGGCGTTATGTAGTGCTGGGTTCGGTAGTGGTGGGAGCAATTTTGACCCCTTCGACAGATCCTCTAACTCAGTCTTTACTAGCAGGAGCAGTATTAAGTTTATATTTCGGAGGTATTGGCGCTGTTAAGCTACTAGGGAAATAAGCCGCATTTATTTGGGTTTTTCCCAGAGATTTCCCCATCGCAATTTCAGTCTGAGCTACATATCTAAGCTACATAAATATTGATAACAGAAGACCAACGCCGACAAAAGCACAGCTCAAAATTGCCAAACCACTAAGCTGTTGATGAAAACTTGCTTTTTTATTTAATTTGTCCAAACGATTAGAGATATAGTAAACTTGCTTTTCTAAGGTTGCACAGCGACTTTCTAAAGAAGTCTTGTTCTTGGCATTATTACTTCTATTGCCGTTTTTAACACCATTTCTAGAGGAAGCACCTCTGCCGCTTAGGTTATCCAGTAGCTTTGACTGTTGTAAAATTACTGATTTGAGCTGTTCAATATCCTGAGAGTTAGACTGTGATTTAGTAGCTTTGTAAAGATACTGTTCCAGTAAACCAGGTCCAAGCTGAAAATAACCTTTATAAGCAGAATAAATTGCGTTAACCAATTCTTTTTCTGGGGTATTCTTCTTCAGATATCCTTTTGCGCCAACTTGCAATGCAGTATCTAGGTAGCTATCTTCGTTGTGAACACTAATAATTAGAACACTAGTATTAATAAACTGCTCAGAAATAATTTGCGTGGCTTCCAATCCATCCATGATGGGCATTTCGATATCCATCAAGACCACATGAGGATGATCCTTTTCAATTATTTCAATCGCCTCTTTTCCATTGCCGGCGCAACCAATAAGTTCTAAGCCAGGATCGTCTTCGATATAGCTTTTAATAATTTCTTGAACTGTTCTTTGATCGTCTACTATCAAGACTTTGATCATTATCTTAATGTATCTTGTGACTAGGGTAGGTGGCGACTTAAATTAATAAACTAAGCTATCTTCTTAAATGCTAATAAATATACCAGATAGCTAAGATAAAGTCACTATGTTGACGATAGAAATATACTGACAGCAGAAATTCAGAAAAAAAATTGTAACGTCTTAATCCAAATAAGATTAACTGGCAATAAATAGGTGTAGCTTGATTTTCTTTTTATCAACAAAAATGACTTATTATCGCTCTGATTAATTCAAACTAAAGAGTAATTGATATCAACCTAGAGGTTTTATAAACTAATTTAGATCTAAATTGATAGATTAATTTTAATTGAAAAATCAAATGAAACTAGACTACTCAGAAATTTTTGTCACTATTTCTAGCGAGCGAATCCAGCTAATCGCCGATTTTTACCGCCAGCTTTTAAGCCAGCAACCCCATATTTATCGTCCACCAATTTACGCCGAATTTAAGCTCGAAAAACTCCGTCTCGCAATCTTCCGACCAAAATCCGAACGCCAGTCAGAATTTACCAATCAGAATAGCAGCATGAGCTTTTGTTTAGAAGTAAAAAATCTCGAACAGGCGATCGCTCATATTTCTGAGTTGGGTTATCCGCCACCAGGAGAAATAATCGAAGCTTCTCATGGCAGAGAGATTTATGCCTACGATCCCGACGGCAATCGTTTGATTTTGCACCAGTCTGCACCCTAGTTTGTCTAATAGTTGGATTACTTTTAGTTTTTTCACTTTATTACAACTAGATATTTAAAAACCAGAGATTAAGGCAATCTCTGGCAGTTATAAGTAGTCATAGCGTCGCTAATTTTTTTCAAGCTAGCTACTGCTAAATTAATTATGATTCTTAGGCAGTTTCGGCTGATTGTTCAATTACTTCAGTTCCCCCTTCATCTCCTGTCGCCACAGGTTTTGCAGGTAGTATGACAGAGATTGCAGTTCGTTCAGGATCGTCTAAAACTTCAGTACCATCGGGTAAAATTATTTCGCCAACGTGCAGGATCGCGCCAATCTCAAAATTAGTAACGTCAATTTCAATTGATTCAGGAATGCTATCAGCGGCACAGGAAATACGCAATTCAGTCATAATCTGATCAACAATCCCCCCTCCTTTTGCTCCCGCAGCTTTACCAGTTAAGACTAAGGGAACAACAATTTCTACCTTCTGTTTAGCAGAAACCGTAAAAAAGCTCAGATGATTTAAAGTTCTTTTCCAGGGATGAGCCTGCACTTCTCGAATTAAAGCTTTTCCTGACCAAGAAATATCAGGAACTTGCAAATCGATTAGGGTATTATTGATTGCTGCACTACGCAACAGCATTTGAGCTTCTTTGGCGGGAATTGTCAAAGAAATAGATTTATTCCCATCATGACCGTACAAAGCGGCAGGGATCAAGCCTTCACGACGCAAAGCTCTCGGTTTACTCCCTTCAGGGCGGGATTTACATTCGACTGTAATGTTCATGTTTTTTGCTTGAATTGATAATAACTAATTTGGTTTAAAAATTTGGCTAGTTCAAAGAGCGTCTCGGTACCCAACGCTTCTATTCCACTGGTACTCCATCCGCATCCAGTAAAGCTCTTTTTGGTCCATGAATTGGATCTTCCACAATGATTGTCTGATCCCTTCCCGGCCCGACAGAGACAATGGCAATTGATACTTTCATCAACTCTGCTAAATACTTCAGATAGTTCAAAGCCTTCTGCGGTAAATCTTCTAAAGAGCGGCAGCCTGTAGTGTCCTGTTTCCAACCTGGTAAGGTTTTATAGACTGGTTTGCAATGGGCAAACTGACTGGCGTTGGTGGGAAAATGGTTACAGATTCCGTTGTCAACTTCGTAAGCAACGCAAACCTTAATTTCCTCCAGTCCATCTAAGACATCTAGTTTAGTTATGGCAAGACAGTCCAAACCGTTAATTCTGACTGCATAACGACCAATGACGGCATCAAACCAGCCACAGCGACGACGACGACCAGTGGTAGTGCCAAATTCTGCCCCCAAGTCTCCCAACTGTTGACCAATTTCGTCGTTTAACTCTGTGGGAAAAGGTCCTTCCCCCACACGAGTAGTATAGGCTTTTGCCACCCCAATTACTCGATCAATCGTGGTTGGTCCAACTCCTGCACCAACGCAAGCGCCACCAGCGATCGGGTTTGAGGAAGTAACATAAGGATAAGTACCATGATCTAAATCAAGTAAAGTTCCTTGCGCTCCTTCAAACAGAATATTTTTTTTCTCTTTTACCGCTTCATAAATTTGGAGAGAACTGTCTACCACAAAAGGCTTGAGATATTCAGCGTATTTTAGATACTCTTCAATTACTTTCTCTGAATCTAAAGGAGGTAAATTATACAGTTTTTCTAAAATTACGTTTTTATAGTTAATTGTCCAGCCAAGCTGCTTACGCAGATGTTCTGAATTCATCAAATCCAAAACGCGGATGCCTGTACGCTCTGATTTATCGGCATAGGTTGGTCCTATTCCTCTACCAGTCGTGCCGATTCTATATTCGCCTCTACTTTCTTCCGATGCCTGATCGATCTTGCGATGATAGGGCATGGTTATGTGAGCTGTCTGTGAGATATATAAATTATCTACTGTCACCCCTAATGCCTTAAGCTGCTCTATTTCCTCAATCAACACTTGAGGATCAATGACTGTTCCCGAGCCAATAATACATTCAGTATTGGAATACAAAATTCCCGAAGGAATCAAGTGCAGTTTAAAAGTTTGTTCAGCTACAACAACGGTATGTCCTGCGTTTACTCCACCTTGGGAACGCACCACAACGTCTGCCGAGCGACTAAGCAGATCGGTTATTTTTCCTTTTCCTTCGTCACCCCATTGGGCGCCGATCACGATAACATTAGCCAAGAGTTTATTTGGAAGCTAAAGTTTACACAAACTATTATTATGGTGATTTGCCGTACACAATGTCAACAGGTCGTAGTCAAAAAGTTAAAAGAAGAATGGAACTGCTGCAACAGGTAAGAATTATTGACCCCGCTCAACAGGTGGATCGGTTTGGAGATATTTTGCTTGAGGGAGATCAGATTAAGTCAATGGGCGATCGCCTGACAGACTATCCCGCCGAAACGACTATTATTCCCTCGTCAGGACTGATTTTGGGAACGGGACTGGTAGATTTATATAGCCATAGTGGTGAGCCAGGCAACGAAACCAGAGAAAGTTTAGCCGAACTCGCTCAAGCAGCGGCGAACGGCGGATTTACCCAGGTGGGAATTCTTCCCGATACAGTTCCCCCCCTCGATAATCTTGAAGTTATTGCCGCACTCCAGCACAAAAGCAGTTTGCTTCACCTAAGCGAGACGCAATTCAACCTGCCACGGCTTAATTTTTGGGGTTCTGCCTGGAACGAAGAGACTAAGAAGATGAATGGTATCGGCGAACTCCAGTCGGCAATCGTCGGTTTGGTTAGCAGTCATCATCTGGGTAATTTAGATATCTTCAGACAGATTTTAGAGTACGTTCAACCCTGGCAAAAAACATTGGCGATCGCTCTCCAACCAGCTCAGGGAGTAGTTAGAGAAGGGGCAGTCTCTATTCGCTACGGGATGTCTGGTAATCCTGGTTCTTCTGAGGCAGCGGCGATCGCCGCCATTGTGGAAATAGCAAGAGAAATCCCCCATCCAGTTCATCTTATGCGTGTCTCGACTGAACGGGGGGTAGAGTTAATTGCCGAGGCTAAATCTAGGGGAATTAATATCACCGCTAGCACTACCTGGATGCATCTTTTATGGTCGGATCACGCTGTCGGCAGCTATGATCCTAATTTACGCCTCGAACCAGCTTTGGGTAGCGAATCAGATCGCCAGTCTTTAAGCAAGGGAGTGAAACAGGGAATTATTGATGCGATCGCCATTGACCATCAAGCATATACCTACGAGGAGAAGACTGTCGCTTTTGCCCTTGCTCCTCCTGGGGTAATTGGTCTAGAATTTGCTCTGCCCTTGCTTTGGCAAAAATTTGTCGCCACAGGGGAATGGTCCGCATTAGAGCTATGGCAGGCTCTCAGTAGTCGTCCTCGCCAATGTTTACAGCAACAGGTTAAGGCGATCGCTCCAGCACAAGCAGTCGATTTAGTTTTATTCGATTCAGAAAAAACCTGGACTTGTACTCAAAATCATTTGAAATCTCCTGCTGCCAATACAGTCTGGTATGACCAAGAAATTACGGGGAAAGTAATTAAAACTTGGACAAATAATTGTTAATTTTGTACTACTACATTACTCCATTTATTAATTGGCTTGTTGATTCCCGCTCCTAATAAAACATCAGGCGTAATATACATACTTGTCGGGTTCAAATCTAGGTTAGGGCTTTGAGCCAGAGGCAAGAGGATTTCTTGGATAAAAGGATTGAGATAATGGCTGCTAAAAGGAACAATCGTATTTGGTTCGGCAAAATACACCATATTCTCGCTATGCCTTCCCGAGCCATAAACCACAGGATCGGAGTTTCTCACAAAATTAACAGCGCAATTTCGGTAAAGTGTATTGCTGAAAAAGTTAACATACTTGTCTATTATTTTGGTAGCAGGAGAAGAAAAAGCACGGGTTACAAGACCTGTTCTAACTCCTGTTTGGATAGCCGTATAGCCCCCCAAAGAATGTCCTGTTAGCACCACTGAGTGTTGCCCATTGACTAACTTGTAGCCATCCTGAATACAGCTATTTTTAGGCGGATATTGAGCCACAACTTGACTAAAGAAATCAAAAGCTCCTTTTTGCCAATCTGTATCTGATTCAAAGAAATTCTGAAAACTTAGCCTCACATCTTCCCAGACATCCCACTTATTGCTAGTCCCCTTGTAAGAAATTATAATTTCCTCTTCCAAATCAGCCCCTATCTGCGGTGCTTTAATCGCCACAGCATATATACCAGCTTCGTCTCCTACAATTTGGTCTATTATTTCTAGCTGACCTTCAGTATTGGTCATCAATTCTCTAAAAGCAGGGTTATCTTTGAAGGGAAATTGCTCAGGATCATCGAGAAAATAAGCATAACGAGAAGCGAAAGCGTATCTCAATATTTTCCGATAATCAAATACATCATCTAAACTAGAAGATATATTGCTTTCCTCATCTTTACTGATGGCAGGATATTCGTATCCCAGAGAACTGTCGGACGCAAAGTAAACAATATTAGTAGCATAGTCTGACCACTTATTGCTCATTGCTGCTCGACAGATGTTTGTCAGTTCTTGGTTTAAACTAGCTGAAGCATCTAGTTGGCGCTCGTTAATGTGGGTGACAACAAAATAATTTTCATAAATTGCTGTGGTTCCTGAGTCTCGCCAATACCCTCCCAACTTGACATAGGTACCATCTGGATTAGTAGCCCATTCTTTCTTGACCAACTTTGATAGTGAGACGAATTCATCATCTAAATACGAATTGCAAACTCCATACATTACGAGATACGTTGTTTCCACGATTACTTCTCTCCTGATATTTTATTGAGCTATTGCATTGAGACTAGACATCAAGCCACTTATCGTTATCCCTCAGAAGTTTCCCGTTAATACCCTAATGTAGATGATGAGGGTATTAACTTCCTGATTAGTTCAACGACTTATTGGAGCTTGAAAGACTTAACTGAACTGAACTTATGCAACATACATTTGCAATATATAAGTATTTAATCTGAGCTATATATTTACTTTCAAGCTATTGTTATATTCATCAACAACTTTTAAAACCGCTCAATTGTTGTTAATCTTTTTTGATGTTAATGCGGGCTTGATTGAATAATATTGTATAAAAAATTACTATTAACAACTTAAAAAGACTAGCCTTAAGAGTAAAGAATTGCTCTTAGTAAAAATCCTAAATTTTCGAGGCACATTACAATTCATCAAGGCATATTTTTTCTGTGTATTTTCTCTATTTAGCGATCGCCAATCACCTATTTTGTTACTTTGCTGATTAATTTGGGCATTCTAGAAAGGTCATCACCGCGCTTTGTAACCTAATTCAGATGTCTGAAGAAATAGCAGGAATTCTGCAGCAGCAAAATTCTCTTCTAAATCGCATAGAAGAAGTTCTAACCGAAAATCAAAGACTGAGAACAGAATTTCAGCAGTTGACTGAGCGAGAAGAAAGATTTCGTCAAATTGCGGAGAATGTCCGCGAAGTTTTTTTTGTCATTTCTGCTAAGACAGACGAGATACTATACATTAGTCCCACTTATGAAAAAGTTTGGGGACGTAGTTGCCAAAGCCTGTATGAAGATCCCCAGTCCTGGCTGTTTGCCATTCATCCAGAGGATTCCTTTAAAGCGATCGCTACGATTGAAACTCAGTTTAGAACAGGAGATGATTTTGAAGAAGAATATCGCATTGTTCGTCCAGACAAGTCGATTTGCTGGGTAAGGGTAAGAGCTTTCCCTGTTCGCGATGTTATGGGTAAGGTGAGTCGCTTTGTCGGGATCGCTGAAGATATTACTAACCGCCGTGATGCAGAAGAGGCTTTGAGAAAAAGCGAGGAACAGTTTCGTCTTACTTTTGAGTTAGCACCCATCGGTATGGCAATTAGCAGTCTCAATGGAAAATTTACCAGAGTCAATCAGGCTTTATGTGATGCTTTAGGCTATGAAGAAGCCGAGCTACTGGATTTGTCTTTTGCCGAAATTAGTCACCCTGAAGATTGGGAGGTGCATCATAATTTAGAGCAAAAATTGATCAAGAGTGAAGAAAGCAGTTTTCAAATCGAGAAACGTTTTATTGCCAAAAATAGCTTAGTTGTTGATACCCTACTCAAAGTTCTAGTAGTCTGCGATGCTCAGGGAAATCCACTCCACTTTAACAACCAAATTGTTGATATCAGCGAACGCAAATCCATGGAGCAGCAGTTACTCCATGACGCTCTCCACGATGCTTTGACAGGATTACCCAATCGGGCATTATTTATGAATCGGCTGGAGCAACAGCTAAAAAAGAGTCAGAGTCAAAACGGTTATTTATTTGCCGTACTTTTCCTCGATCTGGATCGATTTAAGGTGGTTAATGACAGTGTAGGTCATCTAATTGGGGATAAGCTGCTGATTGAAATTGCCCGTCGGCTAGAAAAGTCGATTTCCCCGACCGATACAGTGGCTCGTTTGGGAGGAGATGAATTTACCATCTTGCTAGAGAATATTTCCAGTAAATCAGAAGCAACTCTAGTCGCCGAAAGTATTTATCAAACCCTTAGCTTTTCTTTTCATATCGACGGCTACGAATTATTTTCTACCGCCAGTATTGGTATTGCTTTGTCTTCCCATGGCTATGAAAAGCCCGAAGATATCCTGCGAGATGCAGACTTAACTATGTATAGTGCTAAAGAGCAGGGGAAAGCAAGGTACGAAGTATTTGATAGTTCTCTACGCGATCGAGCATTACAAAGACTAGAGTTAGAAACAGATCTCCGTCGAGCCTTAGAGCGGAATGAGTTTGAGGTTTATTATCAGCCAATTACTTCTTTGCCTCGGGGTACACTCTCAGGTTTTGAAGCTCTGGCGCGTTGGAATCACCCCATTAAGGGAGCAATTGGTCCTGGGGACTTTATTCCTGTCTGTGAAGAAACTGGTTTAATTGTTCCTTTAGGAAGGTGGCTGCTGAAAGAAGCCTGTAAAGCAGCTCGTAGCTGGCAGTTAAAGTATCCTGAACATCCACCAATTAAGATGAGCGTTAATCTCTCTGGACAGCAGTTTCGGGAGCCTGAATTAATCGAAGAAGTTGAGACTATCCTAACAGAGACAGAGTTAGCAGGGAAGTTTCTCAAGCTAGAAATCACGGAGAGTATTCTTATTGATAATTTGGAGACAGTTACCGAAATTATCCTCAAGCTCCGCAAAAAGGATATTCAGTTTAGTATCGATGATTTTGGCACAGGATATTCTTCTTTGAGCTATTTACACCGTTTTCCTGTGGATACGATTAAGATAGACCGCTCTTTTGTTAGTCAAATGCAGGCGAATGGTGATAACTCTGCCATCGTCAAGGCGATTATCACTCTGGCTCATATGCTAAACATGGACGTAATTGCTGAAGGAATTGAAACTACGACCCAATTAGCTCAGTTGAGACTACTCCAGTGTGAGTATGGACAAGGATTCTTCTTCTCTAAACCCTTAAGCAAAGACAACGCTGAAGCTTTTATCGCTAATTCCCCTAAATGGTAATTAAACATTGAGCATTGAGCATTGAACATTAAACATTGAGCATTGAACATTGGCAAAAAAATATTGGTGGGCAGTGAAATTGTTAGTTTAAGGTTTTAACCTAACGTTGCTCTCTGATTTTGCCCACCGTATGAAGTATTCATATAGGTTGATTCAGTTATGCCAATTCTCACAATGGTGAGGTACATCTTACTTCTGCCCTCTGCCTTCGACGACCGATAGACCTGCGGAAATTAATTGGAATGACTATAATTGCTTGCTGCTCAACTTATGTCCTTCAATCACAACTTCGTTTTCTCTTAAGCAGCGTAACCAGCCATGGAGACGACGAATAGCATCACGGTTTCGCAACAGCCCCGATTTTTGTTCTTTCTTGGTTAGACGCACAAACTTTTTGTAGCTAGGGTAGTCTGGGGCAACTAAAGCATCTTTTTGATGCAAGATTAGGGGGTTAGTTTCATCAGAAATGTCGTGATAAGTAACCGAGAGATTGTGCAAGTCTACCTCCATTGTTGCCTGAAGAGCAGGATGAGCCTGGGTATCAAACTCTGGATAGACTAAATAAGTTATTTTAGGCTTATTATAATAAATTTTGACAATATTGGCGTTTTCTAAACGATAAAAATTACGGCTGGCGCAGCCTTCGTAGAGTCTTAATAGAGGAGGCAGTTTTTCTAGGGCGCTAATATGCACAGCGATCGCTCCATTGAGCTGCTTACCTATTTTACTGGTTTTACAAAGATTAGCAATTTTTTGCATATCTCCCACGTTAATCAGCAGCAGATCTGCAATGGTACAGGCTTGTTTATAGCTGCCAAATAAAGCTTTGACATCCGCTTTGATTTCTGGGGCTAATTTTCTAATGGTGGGACGACCACTAAATTTACCCAGAGCGAGGTAGACCAGGAGATCTTGACGGCGTTTTTCGGTAATAGCGTCCCATTCTTCACGGTTTGTCGCCTGAAGAACTAATTTAAAAGCCCGTTGGTAGCTGCGAAATTCTTCTTTAATCACTGCTTCGCTCGGCAACTCTCCCTTCGCGGGTAAACGTCCTCGTTTGGTATAAAAATCCATCAAGGGGGTCAAAAGCTCTCGATAGTCTTCAAAATTCTTCACCTTAGCCTGAAGTCGAGGAGTGCTTAGACGAGAATATAAACGGGAAGCGCGGAAAAACTCTGCTTCAGCCTCATGACGGAAAACGAGATAAATTCCTAACCCAGCAGGGATCGACTCTACTTCTAATACTTGATCAATATAAAGCTTCAGTTCTTCCTGCTCATAGTATTTCTGGAAGGTATTGCGGTTTGTGACCACGCCATCACCATAGGCTACTAATCCTCGGCGGCGATCATCAACTAGAACTTGAGCGGAGACGATTAATACTCTTTGAGTCAACGACCATGCTTCAATTAAGGTCTTTCTTCTTTCAGTAAGATCTTCAATTACATTAATAATATAGCCAAGATTAACAATATCAGCCGCCTCTAACTTAGTGTCAGGGCAATAGTAAGGGTCCCAACCAGAAGCAGCATAGCCCTGGTTTTTAATCTGCTTAATATCTTCCCCACAGCCACAGCCATAATCAAAGAAGGTGCTGCTTTCGTGAAATAAATCGGCTTCTAAAGCAATTCTGACGGGGCGAGATAGCTCTGAGCGTTTTAGTGCTGCCTTGTGTCTTTCAATCAAAACAGTTTGTTTTTGCGCGACAGGAGAATCGACGGAACAAGCTACATGATGACCGATAACAGTAACTCCTTGCTGTAATAGTAAACGAGTCCACTCTTGTAAAGTGCCAATATGCCGAGAATTATCGAGTAAGCCCAGCGTCATTTCTGATTGTGTCAGTTCAGCAAAAGTTTCATAGAGAGGGTAATTCTTGCTGACAAAAGTTTCTTTGCGATGCAAAATTGGCGGATTATGGGAGTTGTGGTACTGGCGGACGGTTACTTGCTCAGTTACCAGATCGACCACAATGCTTTGATGTAGTTGAGGATGGGGATCGCGATCAAAGTCTGGATAGTAGAGATAAGAAATCTTGGGTCGATCAATGCCAAATTTAACAATGGTGGCGCAGTCAAAATTATTGACAAAGTTCCTGGCTCGACTCTCATAATCCTTGAGCATGGGGTCTAGTTCCGCCAAAGCATAACTATGAACATACAGAGCATTGGGCAAATGTTTGCCTATAGTACTGTTTTTACAGCTAGAGACAATCGTGGAAAATTTTTCAAGAGTTACCATCGTTCAGTATCAGTCAAATTTTGTTGGTGAGCGAGCATCCGTGTTAACGTGACACATTTGATGCGGGTTTTCTGCTACCGCAGTGTGGCACAGATTTCCCGTCTTTGAATTTATGGTGAATTTAATTGTCTTGAATTATAGCCAGTTAAAATGAAATATCATATTGGTTTTGGTCAGTCAGATTTAGGTACTAATGCGCCGCAAACGGTTATTCTCTCGGGAGAGCCAGAGCGATCGCACTATATTGCTCAGACTTATTTAGAAAATGTTAAATTACTGTCGCAATATCGAGGACTCAATAGCTATTTGGGTAATTTAGCCAACGGTAAGCCTCTGCTAGTAGCAACCAGCGGTATGGGCGCTCCTTCTTTAAGCATCGTGGTTAACGAATTGGTGCAGGTAGGAATAAAACGATTTATTCGGGTAGGTACTTGTGGTTCAATTCAGCCTTTCATAACCGTTGGTGATATTGTTATATCCCAAGGAAGTTTATGTCGCCAAGGTACAGCTTTGGACATTGCTCCCCCAGAGTATCCCGCCGTTGCCGATCCTTTCTTAACAGTGGCTCTGGTAGAAACAGCCCGCCAGCTTAAGATCCCCCATCATTTGGGCATCACCGCCTCCGTTGATAGCTTCTACGAAGGACAGGAGCGACTTGATTCTGCCAATCCTCAGCTTCAGCCTTGGCTGCGGGGTATTACCGAATCCTATCGTCAGCTCAATATTTTGAACTACGAAATGGAAGTAGGAACGCTGTTTAAGATGGCTGGAGTATATGGTTTTCAGGCTGCCTGCGTCTGTGCCGTAGTTGCTCAACGCACCACAGCGGAGTCCATTGTCCTGGAGGATAAAGAAGCGACTGTACAAAAAGCGATCGCCGTAGCGATGCAGACAGTAGCTCAAGCCGCCAGCTAATTCCTAGAGCTGGAGCTTAAGGTTTCAATTTTCGTCTTGGTAGACATTTTTTTGACCTGACTGTTTTCCCCCAGGGAACGTTTGGCATGTACCTCAATCTTTACTTTTGTTCCTGGCTGTAAATATTCCGGAGCAATCGGCAATTCTCCCAGTTTGAGGGTAAATAAGTTGCCCTCTTGGGCGATCGCTTCTGGGGGAACAGCTCCTGCAAATTTGGTCTTGTATTTAGTATTACTACGACCAAAGAAGTCTTTCTTTTCCGACTTTTCCGCCACGCGGTATTTAATCATAAAATCAGTCGCAATTAGGTTAGACTGCTCCGCTTTATCAAATATATTCAGCTCTAAACTTTCTCTCTGTCCAGACACACCATCGATGGTCAAATCGTCAACATCCTTAGTTTTGACGGCGTTAAAGACGAATAGCTCCGTCAGGTTGTCTCGCTTTACAGTTTTGGTTTCTAACCACAGATCTTCGGGTAATAAGATGTTAGCGTCATCTTCTCCTTTGAGACTAAGAGTAATTTTCTGCTTGTCAAAGTCTTCCACTGGTTGAGGAGCATCCCACACTACTAGCACTGAATGCTCGTGGCGGGCAACTAGCTCTTTATATTTGTCGGCAATAATTGAACCAGGAGCAAACAAAGAAGAGGCATTGTCTTTACTCTCCCAAATATTCTTGGAGAGGGTAAAGCCACGACCTTTTAATTCGCTAATGGGAGCGGTAACTTCAGGAAAATCAGGCGATAGAGACTTATCGAGATTGATCAGAGTCAGATTGCCGATTTTACCATCTCGTCCTTTTCTGCCGTCTCGTCCTTTTCTGCCACTGTAACCGCCTACACACTGAAACTCTTGAGTCGTACAGCTGTAGTCAGAACTACCTGGTTTGCCAAAACAAGTCTCCTCATTCCAGTAAGGGCGATCGCATTCGCAACCAGCCCCACCTTCACCAGCAATACCTGGTGCCCCGCCTTCTCCTCCCGCAGCAATTACATAGATTTGCTTGAGATGCTCTTTGTTTGTTGTGTAAACCGTTAGAGAGCCAGCATTGCCCCCTACGCCGCCATCTCCTCCATCTCCGCCGTTACCGCCATCCGCACCGCGTAAATTTTTACCGATCTCTTCTGTTTCTTGCTGACAAGAGGCATCTTCGCCTTTTGCACCTGTTTGCCCCGCCGCCCCATCTCCCCCTGCTAAATCGAGAGTCATCGGTGTTCCGTCGGCAAACACGGTTAAATTATCACTGTTGCGACCGTTTTCCCCTTTTTCTCCAGCTTCACCTTGATCACCATCATCACCTAAAGAGTCTACTTTAGCCGCGATCGCTCTAGAGCAGATCAGACTAGGTGCGGAAGCAGAAGTAATAAACTGAGGAACTAATAAGCAAGCCGCAAACAGTGACAGCTTACAAATAAAACTTCTTTCCATAGTTCAACAAAACTATTTTATTCAAACTTTACCTATATTCGTCCTCCGTATATCGCATACTTTTCGCTTTTTGTCATTATTCTTTTAGATTTAGTTGATAAAACTTAGCTTTTTTAACGCGAATGGTATGTATAGTCCTACAAGATTAAAGCGAAGGCAGAAGGTCAATAATTCTGATGGGAATTTGAATCCCAAAGGGATAAGTTTGAAGGATATTCTACACAGATTGAACCGAATCGACGTTAAATTATGTCCTAACCTTTATACGTAATGCTATGAAAGTAAGTCGTCTAGCCACGTTTGTACCCCATCCCTGTAGCTGACAACATTTGGTTGACCTGACAACATTTTTAATGCTTTCTGATAATCTGCTACTGCACAATTCCAATCTCCTGTGAGGTGATAGGTTCTACCTCTTTCTGCGTAGATTCTAGACTGTAAAGCATCGTCAATAATCAGAGCAATCTCAAAGTTTTCCAGTCCCAGTTGGTATAGCCCTAGCTCACGAAAAGTAATTCCTTGATTGATCCAAGCTCGAAGATTACGAGGATTCAAATCGAGGGCGAGATCATATTCGGCGATCGCATCTGCGAGTTCTCCCTGAGCTGCGTAGCAGTTGGCTCGGTTATTATAGGCACTGTCTAGGTAAGGATCGATTTCCAGTGCTAGAGATAAATCACAAAGAGCCTCAATAATTTGATGATTACGATAGTGCATTAAACCTCGATTATTATAGTTGACCGCATTATTGGGACGCAGGGCAATTAACCGATCCAGAAGAGCGATCGCTGCGACATATTCACTCTGAATTGCTTTTGCCTTGATTGAGTTTTTTAACTCCTGTTCTATGGTCAAGCTGGCTATTTTTGTTTGAGGCTGTTGATTGAGATCACCCTTCATCGCACCTACGTTAGACTTTTTCTGCCGTTACTTTTCAATTGGGTTACTAAACGATTAGATCTCGTAGATCTTGCTCTATTTTTATTCTTTCTGTAAGAGCATCATGACGAAAAAAATCACCAATGTCTTCCACATAATTACGCAAAAAATATTTTAACTTAAGTAAACAAACTTTGATTTGTGTATCAATTTAGAAG